>JAJZDO010000484.1 GCA_021805955.1 Acidobacteriota bacterium | reverse complement strand
AAATTCTGCTTATACTCTTTGATAGCCGCAGTTCCAGCCGTTGACGATGGAAAAGCAGGTCGCCATCCTCTTCGCCGGAACGAATGGCTTTCTGGACGACGTGAAGGTGGAGTACGTCGGCGCGTTCGAGAGCGGATTCTATCCGTATATGGACACTGTCCAGACGGCAGTTTTGAAGGACATCGCGACCAAGAAGGCGTTGGATGACGATCTGAAAAAACGGCTGAGCGCGGCCATCAAAGAGTATAAGCAGAATTTCTTCGCGGACACTCCGGAAGCGAATGTAGATGCCAAGAAAGCGACTCCGGCGGACAGTTCCAGGCAGGCGGAGAAGGCGTCTGCCGAAGCGGCAACAGGGAAGCAAGCGTAATCGATGGCAAATGTTCTCGATCTTCGGCGTCGCATTCGCAGCGTAAAAAACACGCGACAAATCACCAAAGCCATGAAGATGGTGGCGGCGGCCAAGCTGCGTCGCTCGCAGGAGCGCGCGTTTGCGGCGCGCCCGTACGCTCGGATGATTGCAAGTGTGCTGGCGTCGCTGGTGCGGCGTGTCGACATCTACGATTCAGATACCGGCGAGGCGAAGAACCCATTGCTGATGGCGCGTGAAGAAAAGCGCGTGACGGTAGTCGTGGTGACCGGCGACAAGGGATTTGCCGGACCATTCAATGCCAACGTTCTAAAAGCCACGCATAGATTTATCGCAGACCATACGGACTTCGACATCGATTTGGAAATTGTCGGGCGCAAAGGAATTGGCGTGCTGCGGCGCAGTTATGGACTGTCCTCCGCTGCAGAAGACGAGCAGCAATCGCAAAGCAGGCAGCCGCGAACACGCAAGGCGAGAGTGGAGATCGTCGGAGAACATGGCGGATTGCTCGACAAGCTAAGTTTTGAGAAGGCAGCGGAGCTTTCCCGAACATTGATCGAACGGTATGCGTCGGAAGAAACGGACGCGGTCTATCTGGTCTTCAACGAGTTTCAATCTGTCATTTCGCAGCGCATCGTAGTGGAACGTATTTTGCCGATTAAAGAAATTGGCAAGCCTGACATTGCCGTTGCCACTGAGATGGAGCGGGAAGAGCGCGAGGAGATGGCGAGGGCGGCACAGAGTGCAGGCGTCAGCATCCAGGCGGAAGACACCCGCCAGGCCGACGAAGAGGCCGCAAAGTTTGGCACCGCACAAGTGGATTACATCTATGAGCAATCGCCGAGCGATCTGATGGGGGCGCTGCTTCCGCGCTATATTGCGACGCAGTTGTATCACGCGATGCTGGAGTCTGTGGCAGCCGAACATGCAGCCCGCATGACAGCCATGGATGCGGCCACCAACAATGCTTCCGAGATGATCGATGCCTACACGCTAACGATGAATCGGCTGCGCCAGGCCGCAATTACCAAGGAGATCATCGAAATCGTCAGTGGCGCGGCGGCAATTTAAGACAGGTTTTGATAGATACGCGATCTAAAGATTTCTTAGAGGAAAGCAATCGAGAATCATGGCAGACAATATTGGACACATCGTCAAAGTTGCGGGACCCGCGGTCGACGTGCAGTTTGAAGAAGCAACCATGCCGCCGATTTATCAGGCATTGCGGGTAACCAGCGAAGGTTTTGATATACCCACGCCGCTCGACGTTATCGTGGAAGTGCAGCAGCATCTTGGCGAAGGCCGGGTGCGTTGCATCGCGATGGAGGCGACTGAAGGAATGGTGCGCGGGATGAAGGCGCTCGATCTTGGAGGCCCCATTACTGTTCCTGTAGGCCGCGCGACGTTGGGCCGCGTGCTGAACGTGATTGGACAGCCGGTGGACGAGCTTGGCCCGGTGGACGCCAAAGAGCGTCGCCCCATTCACAGGTCGGCGCCGGCGTTCGACGAACAGTCGACGCGTGAAGAGATGTTTGAGACCGGCATCAAGGTCATCGACCTGATCCAGCCTTTTTTAAAGGGCGGAAAGACCGGATTGTTCGGCGGTGCGGGCGTCGGCAAGACCGTCGTCATTCAGGAACTGATCAACAACGTCGCATCGCAGCATGGCGGATTTTCTGTATTCGCAGGCGTGGGCGAGCGCACTCGTGAAGGCAACGACTTATGGCTGGAATTTCAGGAGTCGGGTGTTATCGACCTGAAACAGCGGGACAAATCGAAAGCCGCGTTGATCTATGGGCAGATGACGGAGCCGCCCGGAGCGCGCTTGCGCGTGGCGCTGACGGCGCTGACTGTGGCCGAGTATTTCCGCGATGAAGAAGGCTCGGACACACTGCTGTTCATCGACAATATTTTCCGCTTTACGCAGGCTGGTTCGGAAGTGTCGACGCTGTTGGGGCGTATGCCTTCCGCAGTCGGCTATCAGCCGAACCTGGCGACAGAAATGGGCGAGCTGCAAGAACGCATCACGTCCACGAAGAATGGTTCCATTACCTCGGTTCAAGCGGTGTATGTGCCTGCCGACGATTTGACAGATCCGGCTCCGGCAACGACGTTTGCCCATCTGGACGCAACCACGGTGTTATCGCGTCCGCTGTCTGAACTTGGCATTTATCCCGCTGTCGATCCGCTGGCTTCTACATCGCGCATTCTGACGCCGCGCATTGTCGGCCAGGAGCATTACGATGTTGCCCAGGGCGTGAAGCGAATTTTGCAACGATATAAAGATTTGCAGGACATCATTGCGATCCTCGGTATCGATGAGTTGTCGGAAGAAGACAAACTGACGGTGATGCGCGCGCGGAAAGTGCAGAAGTTTCTTTCGCAGCCGTTCCATGTGGCAGAGCAGTTTACCGGGTTGCAGGGCCGATATGTCAAAGTGGCCGATACGGTGCGCAGTTTCAAGGAAGTCATCGACGGCAAGCATGATGACGTGCCGGAGCAGGCCTTCTACATGAAGGGCGATATCGACGAAGTTCTGGAAGCCGCAGGCAAGATGCAGCAACCTGCATAAAGGCGTTTGGGATCGATGGCAGAAAACAATTCACTTCGTGTCCGGTTGGTAACGCCGGAGAAGATTTTTATCGACGGAACAGCGGACTCTGTGTCGCTGCCGTCCTCCTCCGGGTATCTTGAGGTGTTGTACGCGCATGCGCCGCTGCTGGCGGAACTTGGCCCGGGCGAAGTGACGCTGCATGGCGGCGATGTGGGAGATCGACAGTTGTTTGTCGCGCAGGGTTTTGTTGAAGTACTGCCGGACAGGGTAACAATTCTTGCGGAAAGCGCGATTCCGCCAAGGGATATCGATGTCGCAGAGGCACGCCAGGAGTTGGATCGTGGCCAGAAGATGTGGAATGAAGCCGGCGATGTAGCCAGGCACTACGACGAAGCCAATCGCGTCATTCGCGAGGCGGAAGAACGGATTGCGGCTGCAGGGCGCGCCGGAAAGACTGCCTGAGACTCGCCACAAATTTCCTGAGAACTGCGCGAAGCCGTCACGCGGCTTTTCCAATGTGTACGGAATACCTTTCCGAACGTCTAATCCATTGAAACAAATATCGCGTTCCGGCCTAGGCTTCGCCGGTCACTGAAAGTGATGCTAGCCACTTTTATCACGAAGCCGCGAGAGCAGATCGATGTGGCTAATAAAAATTGATTTGGGAGATATCGAATGAAGTTGGCGCCAGCGAAGTTCGTTCTTGCGATAGCAGCGACCTGTTTAGGATGGCCTTTGTTGGCGCAGGAGAATCCTTCTTCGGCCACGTCGACTCCGGCTCAGACGATCACGATTCATGCTAAGAAGTACGAGTTTATTCCCGCCGAGATTACCCTCAAAAAAGATCAGACGGTGAAGCTGGAACTAACATCGGACGATGTCGCGCACAGCCTGGAGATTCCCGCGCTTGGAGTCAATAGCGTCATGAAGAAAGGCAAACTGACGGATGTCGATGTCACTCCGACGAAGGCCGGAGACTTCAAAGGGAAATGCGGAAAGTTCTGCGGATTCGGTCACGAAAAAATGCACTTCCTGGTGCATGTGGTGAACTAACCTGCATATCTCACA
>JAJZDO010000655.1 GCA_021805955.1 Acidobacteriota bacterium | reverse complement strand
AGATGGCCGATGATTGTTGCTACGTCCGGCAACTGTCGCGCAGAACATCCGCGTGTCTGAAGCGCCTGCACGATGCGTTCCGGATGCAGGATCTGATCCGCTGGAATATTCGTTGCCTGGAACACCTCGGCCAGAACAACTTCATCTGCCAGAGAGAGACTCTCGGTCAGTTCCCGCTCAAATACATTGCGACGCAGCGTATTCGAGCGCGGTTCCACTACGGCCCAAAGCCGCGATGCCGGATATCGCAGGCGCAGGGCGCGCAGAGTTTCTCGAATCGCCGTGGGATGGTGCGCGAAGTCATCGATGATCGTAATGCCGTCGATCTCAGCGATGACTTCCAGACGCCGCTTGACGCTGCGAAAAGATTGTAGCGCCGTCTGAATGTCTTCCGCTGGAATACCCTGGCCGGCCGCAAGCGCCGCCGCCGCCGTTGCGTTCAACACATTGTGTTCGCCAATCATCGGCATCTCTACCTGGAGCCACGGTTGCCCAGCACGTTCGATACGCCAATGGCTGGAGTTGCCCTGGATGGCAAGATCAACGATGCGCCAGGCTGAATCCTGCGCGAAACCATAGCGCTCCACGGCGCAGAAAGCGCGCGCGACGCATTCGGTCACATTTGCGGATCCATCAAAGGAGACGATGCGTCCTCGCCTCGGAACGAGATTCACCAGGCGTTTGAAAGCGGTTCTTACGGACTCCAGATCGGCATAAATGTCGGCGTGATCGAACTCGACATGGGTCAGGATCAACGCATCTGGAAAATAATGGAGGAACTTCGGGCCCTTGTCGAAGAAGGCCGTGTCGTACTCGTCACCCTCCAAAACAAAAGGCCGTGTTGGACGCAGGGCGAAACTGGAACCGAAGTTTTCCGCGATGCCGCCGATCAAAAACGAGGGAGCCAGCGATGGATTGTTGGTCGCGGCAGTTTCATAGATCCATGCCAGCATGCTGGTCGTCGTGGTCTTGCCATGCGTGCCAGCGATTACGAGCGATTCTCGCCCGACAAGAAACTCTTCATGAATCAGCTGCGCCAGTGAGCGAAAGGGAATGCGCTGGTCGAGTACATATTCCAGCTCCGGATTGCCGCGCGAAATCGCATTGCCAACGATGACAAGGTCGGGCCGAGGCGTCAAATGTTCTTCGGAAAAAGGTTGCCCGATGGGAATATGAAGCTGTTCCAACAGGTCCGACATGGGCGGGTACGCGGCTTTGTCCGAGCCGGTGACGCGCCATCCCTGCAACTGCAACATGCCGGCCAGCGACGCCATGGCGCTGCCGCAGATTCCAATCAAATGAACGTGCCGCGCCTGAGCGGCTTGTTCATTGCTGCCTGGCTGTTGGATTTCGCCCATCATGATCCTTGCTGGCACGTGACCGACGGCTCGAATCGCAGTGTCGGCGTATTCGTCAGGTCCAGTTCACTTTGGACGCCGATCGGAACCGTAATGTTCCGTTCGAGCACGTGGCCGGAACGCAGTCCGATCGCGACCGGGCCGGAGAAATCCGCCAGCACTCGCAGCAGCACGGAGTTCAGCAGTTCTTCCGCGCCGCCCGGCTGCTCGCAATCCATCATCGGGCCGAAGATAATGCCGCGCACGCCGGCAAGTTTGCCGGCAAGTCGCAACTGCAGCAGCATGCGGTCGATTTGATATGGCTTGACGCCAATGTCCTCCAGAAACAAGATCGTGCCTGCTGTCTGAATTTCGTACGGCGTTCCCAGAGAAGCGACCAGCATCGAAAGGCATCCGCCGTAGAATTTTCCCTGCGCGCGACCGGGTTTCAAGGTGCACAAGCCGGCTTCTGGCCCGAGTTGCCAGGGCCGGTCCTGCCGGAGAGCAGTCTGCCAGCTGACTGAATCGACGCCATTGGGTCGCGCGAAATCTCCGGCGGCCATCGGCCCGTGAAATACCGCCAGGCCTGTCCTGTCGTGGATGTGGGTCTCGAGGCTGGTGATGTCGCTGCAACCCACGAAGATTTTTGGATTGCGTCGAACCAGTTCCAGGTCCAGTCCGTCCAGCAATTCTGCCGATCCGTAACCGCCACGGTTACAAATAATCGCTTTGACCGATGCATCGGCGAACGCGCCGTGCAAATCTTCCAGCCGCTGCGCCGGCGTTCCAGCGGAATACTGTCCAAAGCGGGCGAGCGCGTGGGTTCCCAACTGTGGCTGGAGACCAAGTTTACGCAGTGAATCCATTCCCAGATGCACTTTGTTTGGATCAAACCAGCTTGCAGGCGAAACCAGTTGGACAATATCTTCCACACGTAGGGCGGACGGAAGAGTGGCAGGCTTCGAAGTCGAGCCTGGAGCTGTAGATTGCGCGGTCATACCAGCAAACATTCCCCTTGCGCGATGATCTCCGCCGGTCCTGTCAGTAGCAGGCTTGAGTCTTGTTTCGCCCACTCAACCCGTTGCTCGCCGCCTTCGGCAGCTACCGCCAGCTTTCGCGCGACGCCACGCAGTTCCATGCTCGCGGCAGCGGAGGCCGACGAGCCAGTGCCCGAAGAAAGAGTGGGCCCAACGCCCCGCTCAAAAATGCGGAATTCAATTCTATTTGTATCCGTAATACGCACAAATTCGACGTTGGTGCTTCTAGGGAAGTCCGGATGGACGCAGATTTCTGCTCCAACCTGCTGCCAAGGGCGCCCTGCACACGCGAAATCCGGCCCATCTACAAAGGTAACAAAATGTGGATTGCCGATCGAGACATCCGCGCCAACGATGGAAGTCCCATCTTTTAGCGTAACCGTGTGAGGCTTCAGCGTTGGAATCCCCATTTCAGTGGAGACAAGATATCTCGGAGCATCACGCTGTAGGATTCGGCAGCGTCGCAATCCAGCGTGGGTGCGGATAGAAAACTCACCGGCGTCGTCCTCCTGGGCCAGATATGCGGCCACGCACCGCGTACCGTTCCCGGAGATTTCTCCCTCCGAGCCATCCGCATTGAACAGTCGAATAGAATATCCGCCATTGTCGCCAAGAGTGAGATATTCGACACCGTCTGCGCCAACGCCCGTATTGCGCGCGCATAAGGTGCGAGCTACTTCTCCGCGAAGGCTTTCCTCAACCGGTTCGTCGACGATAAGAAAATCGTTTCCGCAGGCGTGCGCTTTTACGAATCGGATCACTGTGCTTCCTCAATCAGGGTTGCGTTATGCGATGTATTGGCAACATATCGCCGGTCCACTATTGTGTAATTTCCGCTAAGGACACGCGAAATGGCTTCGGGGTAGGCAACATGCTCTTGCTCCAGGATGCGTGCGGAAAGGGCCGCTTCGTCATCGCCCTCCAGCACCGGAACAGCGCGCTGCAACACGATCACTCCATGGTCCAGTTGTTCATCCACAAAATGCACGGTGCAGCCTGTGATGGCAACCCCATAGCGGAGCGCTTGCAACTGCGCATCCAGGCCCGGAAACGCCGGCAGCAGCGAAGGGTGAATGTTCAAAATTGCTTGGGGATACGCGGCCACAAACTCCGGCGACAGCAGGCGCATGTATCCAGCCAGACAGACCAGCGCCACGCCATGCTCGCGAAGGCAAGCGACAATCTCGGCATCCTGCTCGGCACGCTTCCGTCCGCGGGCCTCAATCACCCGTGTTGCCAGCCCTCGCGTATTGGCGGCGGCAATCCCGGCGGCTTCGGCGCGATTGGAAATCACAATGGAAATTTCTGCGTTCGTGATTCGGCCACGGTCGATGGCATCGGCAATCGCCAGGAAATTGGAACCACGACCGGAAAGAAGAATGCCGAGGCGCTTCATGTGGGTAGGGGCCTGTTCACGCTACTGAGGTGGATGGCGTTGCGAGGGAAAATCCGGTCAGACGAAGCCGCGTCCGAAGGCTGTTGCGGGTCCACCGTCGAGGGCGAGAATGAAGTATGGCCGGATTTTCGCCGCAACCCCAAGGGCCGGAGCCAATTCTACCGATTTCGTTGTCGCTCGTCGCTAGCAGACACCCGGTATGCGTCACTCCTCACTCCATGGTCCAGTTGTT
>JAJZDO010000434.1 GCA_021805955.1 Acidobacteriota bacterium | reverse complement strand
GAATTTCTCGCGGAATGCCACAACCCTGATCGCGGATGCGCAAGCTTGCTTCGTGGCCGTGCTGCCGAAGTTCCACGTGCAGTTCACCCCCGCCGGTCATGGATTGCGCGCCGTTTAGCAGCACATTCAGCAAAGCCTGCTGGATCATGTCCGCATCTACCCGAACATACACAGGGGCACTCGGCATCAAGCTAACCACATGGACGGCGCGTTGCTCCAGCTCTGGCTCCGCCAGGGTCAGTACGGAGGTAACGATGGAGCGCAAGTCGTGCAAACCCAGATCCAGTTCCACGGGCCGCGAAAAGTCGATCAGGGTCTGGACCACGCGGTCGAGACGCCGAATCTCATTCTGGATGACATTGATATGACGCTCAGCGGTGCTATCCTGCCGCGCGAGTTTTTCGCGCAGCAGTTCCAGGTGTACCACAATCGCATTGATCGGGTTTTTTACCTCGTGACCCACGCCGGAGGTCAGCCGGCCAAGGTCCGCCAGGCGCCGCGAAACTTCCAGTTCATTCTCAATTTGCCGCATGGATTCGCTATCGTGCAAGGTCAGCAGAGCGCCCAGCGTATCGGAGGGGGTGGTCTGATCTTCACTATGAATGAAGTCCAGAGAAACCTGAATGCGGCGCCCAGTCTCGGTAACGACCTCTTCCTGCATCAGCATGACCTTGGCATTGAAAGCACGGCGAACGACCTGGCCGAGAGTCGATTGGCGATCGAAGATGTCATGCAGTTCGACACCGAGCATCTGTTGCCGGGTGAGCCCGAGAAAATGCTCCACGGAATTGCTGACCATGACGACGCGGGCATCCTGGGTGAACAGCATGACGCCATCCTGCAGGTTCTCGAGCACCTGGTCAAGATTTTCTTTGAGCGCCGTAAATACTTCCTCGACACTGCGCATGCGCTGGCCGATGCGTTCAATTTTGCTGGACACGCGGGAGATTTCGTCTGTTTTGGACAATGGAGGTGCGGGCTCAGATGCCGATTGCGGCTCCGCCAGCATGAATTGATCGAGCCGATCGCTGATGACCTGCAGTGGATGCAGGGCCATATTGGAGAGAAATGCCGCCAGCAGAATGCTGAGCAGCACGGACAGGATGGCAATGATGAATTCGGCGCGCAGCCAGGGCGCCAATTGACTGCGGAGAAATGTCGTTCGAACTCCCACGCGAATGGTGAGAAACGGAGCGCCGTTGCGGTCCAGTCCGGCATCGACCGCATAGACAGCGGGAGGACCGAACACGATGCGAAATTTTTGCCATGCGTTTTGTTGCTGCAATGAAATGAAACTTGGTTCGCGAGGCAGAGTGTTTCCTTGATACAGGGGGTCCGTGCTGAGCAGAATCTTGCCGCGACTGTCCGCGATATTGATGTCGTATATCGTGGGCTCGTAGCGGATAAAGGAAGTCAATATCAGATGAAGTGCGGCATCCTGCTGCACGGCGCTGGTCACGGCTTCGTCGAGCGCATTGGGATCGTTCGGAGGCAATGGAACCTGGGGGATGCCATGTTCGATGGCGCCCCGCACCGCCAGCATGACCTGGTTGGCGGCAATCTCGGTATGCAGGTAACTCTGCTGGATGCGCTCTGACAGCAGCTGCGACAAATAAAGCGCGGACAAGAACAGCACACTGGCAAAAACCATGCCCGTGATTGCCAGTACGAGTTTGACTCGGATTCTCATCGCAGATGTTGGATCGCGGGATCGCTCTCGGGCGTGGGTTGGCAGTGTTCGATGCGGACCCTAAATCTGACGCAGAGCTTCTCTACGTCCGAACCGCAGGGTTGGTCGAGTCCGCCCGACGCTCAGTCACTCGGCGCTACCGAACTTCCATATTCCTTGAGTTTATTGTGCAGCGTTTTCAGGCTGATACCAAGAATTTCCGCGGCGCGAGTCTTGTTATTTCCCGTGGATTCCAGGGTGCGCAGGATCAGCCGCCTCTCCGCCTCATCGACCGTTGTTCCGACAGGCATCTGAACCTGATTGGAATCGCTGACGCTGGCAATGTGGGCCAGGCCGAAGCCGGGAGGTAAATGCTGCCGGCCCAGAATCCCGCTGCCGCACAGTACTACGGCTCTTTCCAACACGTTGCGGAGCTCGCGGACATTTCCCGGCCAATCGTAGGAAAGGAATTCCCCCAACAGGTCAGGTTCAATGCCGGTCACTTGGCACCCGTGGCGTTCATTCATAGCGCGGATCAGTGCGTCGGCAATCAACGGAATATCTTCGCGATGCCTACGAAGCGGGGGCATTTCAATATTGAATACGTTCAGGCGGTAGTACAGGTCGTTGCGCAGATGGCCGTCGGCGATGGCGGTTGCAGGATCTTTGTTGGTTGCCGCCAGCACCCGCACGTTGATCTGGGTTTCAATCTTGCTGCCCAGTCGCCGCAGGCTGCGATCTTCCAGCACTCGCAGCAGCTTGGCCTGGGTTGCGATGGGCATCTCGCCAATCTCATCGAGCAGTAACGTGCCCTCCTCCGCCAGTTCGAAGCAGCCAGCCCGGCGTTCGACCGCGCCTGTGAAAGCGCCTCGTTCGTGGCCGAAAATTTCGCTTTCGATCAGGGTTTCCGGAATGGCCGCGCAGTTGACGGCAATGAAGGGCTTGGAGCTACGCCCACTGAGTTCGTGGAGGGTCCGGGCCACTACCTCTTTGCCCGTCCCACTCTCTCCAGTAATCAACACGGATACATTGTTGGGTGCGATGCGCTCAATCAGGCGAAAAATCTCCTGCATGGGCGCCGATTTTCCAACCAGGGAACCGAGTACTCCTGTTTCCTGCACCTTGCGGCGCACAATTTCAATCTCGCGCTCTGCTTGCTGCTGCGAACTGGCGCTGGCCAGCAGCCTCTTCAGGCGGATGGGATCGACTGGCTTCTGAAGGTAATCGAATGCACCCAGCTTCATGGACTCAACCGCGCTCTCAATGCTGCCTTGGGCGGTCAACATGATCACGGCGAGCTTTTCCTCCATCCTGACCAGCTGAGACAGCAGAGTCAGGCCATCCATGCGCGGCATCTTCAAGTCGGAGATCAGTATCGAAGGATGCCAGTCCTGAATACGTTCCATAGCTTCCACGCCATCCTCGGCCATGGCTGTTGAGTAGCCCCAGCCCGAGATCAACTCCGCCAGGCCCATGCGGGCGTTGGCTTCATCTTCGACAATAAGGACTTTTTGATTCATATAGGGAAGTGGCTTCGTTGCGGCTGTCCCAGAGTGTGGCCGTGACACTTGCAGCGCGCTGGATGCCGATCCTCCAAGGGTGCCTAGTCTACCCTGTTTGTACCATGGAGGGCGGTTTGACGCTTCGTTCCTGCGCAGCACATAGCGGACCCCGTGGTCTTCCACCTCGCAGATTCGCTCGCTGAACAGCTCCAGTTGCAGCACGTCCTGGCTGAGCAAGCGGCGTATCTGCGGGTCGGTCAGCGCCGTAATGTAGTGCAGGCCACGCTGCTCCAGCTCCTGCTTGCCACGGCTTTTGGCCATGCCGCAGTCGCCCACAAAGATCAACTCTTCTACTTTGAACTCATCCTGCAGTTTGCGAATCTGATCGGGCACCGCAGCTGGGTCCGCCGTGTTGCCGGCAAAAACCCGCACCGCCAGCGGTTCCCCGTCGATGTCAGCCAGCAGGCCAATGACAATCTGCATCTTGCCCCGCTTGCCATCACGGTTGTAACCATACGCGCCTAACTCGTTCCGCTCCCCTTCGAAGTAACTGCCGGTCACGTCATAGAGAAACAACTGCGGCGGTCCGCTGTGCTGGCGCAGGTAACGGCGATAGAGTGCCTGCTCGATCTTCTCCTGCCGCTGCCATAGGTCGTCCAAGGCCTCGTATAAGTCGTCTTCGCTGAAGTCCTGGATGCCGAGTATCTCGGCCACCACGTGGTCCCTGGCCCAGCGCACCAGGAGAGACGCGACCCTTGGTGCGCCAGTCGCGAGAGCACCAGAAAGAGGCCCAGCTTACCCAGCTCGCGGTGGCCGCAGGCGGGCCATGAT
>JAJZDO010000299.1 GCA_021805955.1 Acidobacteriota bacterium | reverse complement strand
TGTTTCAGGCCGTCGATCCCGTCAGCTATCACCTGGAGCGGGGCACCTACTATCAGTTCGGATTCAAGACGCACACGGAAGGTACCGGCTTCAAGAACAATATGCTGTTCGGCGCCAATTACTATCACAATAAGTTCGCCAACCAGGAAATTGATACCACCCTTGCCAACGGCGATACCTTTGATGCCAATGGCACCTCCAACTACAACGGCGTCAATATTTTCTTCGATGACGACCCGCTACAGAACCTGCACCTGTTTGCCAATGCCAACATCGAAGCTGCCAGCTACAGCAGCTATGTCACCGGCGGAATCATTTATAACGGTCAGGCCACCTGCAACCCACCTAGCGGTCCTATCGCCGGCTGTCTGGATTACAAAGGCTACCCCGTGTCCTACGTGCCCACGTCGACGCTGAATGCCGGCGCATTCTATAGTCTGCACCCCAAAGAAAACTTGACCATTCAGCCAACGGCCTCGTTCCAGTTTGTGGGCAGCCAGCATGTCTTTGACAACTGCGCTTTGGATGTTGCAACGGGGAGCTGTCAGAGCCCTGCGCCCAGCAAGTCCGTAACCATGCCGGCCTACGCTACGCTCAACCTGGGAGCGAAGGTTCCCTACAAGCGCTTCGACTTCACTGTGATGGCTTTGAATGTGTTGGATAAGAGCTACGACATTTTCCAATACATTTCCGCGGGTTCCTACTTCAACACGTCTTCGACAGCACCGTCCGGCTCACCCTTTGCCTACAACTATGTGACCGCATATCCGGGCGCTCCCGTCACCGCGTACGTCAGCGTGGAGGCTCACTTCTAGCGGCTGGGTAAATCTGCGCTAAAGACTGTTGTCTGTAAGATGGCCCATACTGTGTGTGGGCCCTTCCTCTTGTACGCATGCAGGAAATCTTTTTAACCTATGTATCGGACACCGAATGGGACAACGTTGTGCCCAAATTCTCGTCGCCGGCGTCTAACATGAAAGATGAAATGAACGAGATCCCCGTATCGGAATCCAAAGAATGAGAGAAGTCGACACCATGGAAATTCGCTATTCGCTACCGGCAAAACTTGAACAGGATTTTTCAACCGCCGTTGCAGACTGGCAGAACGGGAAGACTGATCGCCTGTGGGCGCGCGACGCTTCCTTGTGGACCCATCAGGATGAGTCGAAATGGCTGGGCTGGCTGGACATTGTGGAGCGCCAGCAGAAAGACATGGAAAAGTTTCGCGCGCTGGCGCAGGACATCCAGACCGCCGGCTTTCAGCACGCACTGCTGCTCGGCATGGGCGGTTCCAGTTTGTGTCCAGAGGTGCTGGCGGAAACCTTTGGCCAGCGGCAGGGATTCCCTCGGCTCTCCATTGTCGATTCCACCGATCCTGCTCAGGTGCGTGCCGCCGAGCAAAGTGTCGACCTGAAAAAAACAGTCATCATCGTATCCAGCAAGTCCGGCTCGACGCTGGAGCCCAACATCCTGAAGCAATATTTCATGGCGCGCATGAAAGAGGCGGTCGGCGAGAAGGAGGCAGGGAAGCACTTCATCGCGGTCACCGATCCCGGTTCGCACATGGAGCAGGTGGCCAAGGGGGATGGTTTTCGCCACATTTTTTATGGCGACCCACAAATCGGCGGACGCTACTCCGCCCTCTCCAACTTTGGCATCGTTCCCGCGGTTGTCATGGGCCTGGATGTCGAGAAGTTGCTGGCCAAGGCCAAGGCTGCAGTGGACGCCTGTCATTCGACCGACATCAGAAAAAATCCTGGCGTCAAGTTGGGCCTGATTCTCGGAGTCGCAGCCAATGCAGGCCACGACAAGATCACCTTCTTCACTTCGCCCGCCATCTACGACATGGGAGCATGGTTTGAGCAGTTGATTGCGGAATCCACGGGCAAACAAGGGAAGGGAATTACTCCCGTCGATCTGGAAGAAATTGCCGACCCCGATGAGTACGGCGAGGATCGCATCTTTGCGTACGTGCGGCTGGAAGGAGCGGAAAATGCCCGCCTGGATGCCGCCGTCGAAAAACTGGAGAAGGCCGGCCAGCCGGTCGTACGTCTGGCAATGCGAGACGTCTATGACGCAGCCGAGCAGTTTTTTACTTGGGAGGTCGCAACCGCCGTCGCGGGCTCGGTCATCGGTATCGATGCCTTCAATCAGCCGGACGTCGAGGCCGCAAAGATTGAAGCGCGCCGCTTGACGGATGAATATGAAAAGACCGGAAAGCTTCCGGAGCAGACGCCGATCTTCGACGACGGAAAAGTGAAGCTGTTCGCCGATCCAAGCTACGCCGCAGTGCTGCACGGTGGGCAGGACATTGGACAGTCGGATTTACCAGGATATCTGCGCGCCCATTTTGCCCAACTTAAGCCGGGAGATTATTTCGCGGCGCTCGGCTTCATCCAGCGCGATCGCGAGCACGAAAAGACCCTGCAACAACTGCGCCACAAAGTCCGCGACAGCAAGAAAGTCGCCACCTGTCTCGGATTCGGTCCGCGCTTTCTGCATTCCACCGGGCAGGATTACAAAGGCGGCCCCAACACCGGCGTGTTTCTCCAGATTACCGGCGAGCACGCCCAAGACCTTGCCATTCCGGATCAGAAATACACATTCGGCGTGGTCATCGATGCCCAGGCTGCGGGCGATTTGAGCGTGTTGCAGCAACGCGGACGCCGCGCGTTGCGCGCTCATCTTGGCAAGGATGTTGAAGCAGGGTTGAAGTATTTGACCGATGCCGTAAAGAAGGCGCTGGAGTAGATCCGGAACGCTGACCCCGGACCGGAAAGTTTGTCGCTGTTCTTCACAGAACATTCAACGTCAATTTTTCAGAACTTCAAGGGAAAAAAATATTGGACGGGTAGGTTTGAGGCGTCGCGCATGCAGCCGATTTCGGGTTGCGAACGCGACGCCATCTCTCCTCAAAAGGACCCGCCCTCATGCAACGAAACAGGTTCAATTCCCACAGTTGGTCTCTGAAATGCAGCGCAGTGTTTCTTGCTGGCCTGCAAATGTTCGCGAGCTGCTCCATCGCCGCCTACGCGCAAGATAACGACAATCGGCCCAGCAACCGTACCCGCACGCCGATCAAGCACGTTATCGTCATCATCGGCGAAAACCGCAGCTTCGATCACGTCTTCGCCACTTATAAGCCCAAACGCGGCGAGAGTGTGGACAATCTGCTGTCGAAAGGCATCGTCAACGCGGACGGCACTCCGGGGCCGAATTACTCCATAGCAAGTCAATACACGGCCGTGGATTCAAATCGCGACGGATACGAACAAAGCCCGATGAACAAGTCAATTTATCCATTGCTGCCGGTGCCGTTGGCCGGTGGACCGACGAAGCCTTACATTTCGACCATTGCCGAAGCCAAGGCGCTTGAAAATGGCCTGCCCGATTCTTATTACGAATATCTGACCACGGGCGGTACAGGTTTGAAGGGCGGCACGCCAGATACCCGCGTGCTGAACTATAACGACCTGCCTCCGGGGCCATTCCAACTGACTCCGGGCGTTCCCTACGATGCTTATGCGGCCAGCCCGGTGCATCGCTTTTACCAGATGCGGCAGCAGACCGACTGCAACACGGACTACGCAACGCAGTGGAACCCGAGCGGATGCAAGTCCGACCTGTTCCCATGGGTGGAAATCAATGTTGGCTCGAACGAGAACGGCAAGCCGCAGCCCAAGCCTTTTACGGAAGCGACGACTGGCGAAGGTCCGGCGTCGATGGGCTTTTACAACGTGCAGCAGGGCGATGCTCCATACCTGACCTACTTGGCCAACAACTACGCGATGAGCGACAACTATCACCAGGGCGTGATGGGCGGAACGGGCCCGAACCACATTATGCTGGGAACGGGAGACATGATCTGGTACAGCGATGGACACGGCCAGCCTCAGCGCCCGCCAGAGAACCAACTGGTTGCAGCCGGAACGCCGAACGCTGGCGTTGTGAATGAAATCGAAAATCCCAATGCCCAGCCCGGCACCAACAACTGGTGGATACAAGAC
>JAJZDO010000470.1 GCA_021805955.1 Acidobacteriota bacterium | reverse complement strand
AGCCTCGCACCGCGACTTTGCAGTCTTTCGTGTCCACGCTGAAGACCAGTTGCTCCACGCCGAGAGAGAAAGCAAGCTCCTCGGCAAACTGGGTGCGTACAAGGTTGGTAATCGCGGGAGAGTCGCCGCCGTCGATCGCCTCCGAAGCGGCGCGGCCGTTGAACAGCGAGGAACCAAAGATCACACGCCGCGCGCCCATTTCCAGCAGGATTTGAGCCTCCGCACTGCTGCGAATACCCCCGCCTACCTGGCATGGCAATCGACGGACAATGGTTTCGATAAGGCGGCGATTATCGCCCTGACGTTTCGCCGCATCCAGATCGATCAATTGCACCAGGGGATACGTCGAAAAGCGTTCGATCCAATAGTTCAGATCGTCGAATCCCAGCGCAAGATCCTCGCCCTGCACCAACTGCACGACACGGCTTCCCATCAGATCGATCGACGGGATCAGCATGACGACCACAAATCCATTTTCATCCTTCCAGTGTAAGGGAAGCGATCAACAGGGCAGCCGCATTGGCAATCCAAACGCAGCTAATTCTTGCTTCAACGTGCGCGCATCCGAAATTCCGAAGTGAAAAATGCTGGCCGCCAGCGCCGCGTCCGCGCATCCCCGTGTAAACACATCGGCAAAATGTCCCACATTTCCCGCGCCTCCAGAAGCAATCACGGGAATTTGAACCGCCGCGCTCACCTCCGCCGTCAACTCGCAGTCGAAGCCGCTGCGCATTCCGTCGGAATCCATGGAGGTGAGCAAAATCTCTCCAGCGCCGCGAGCTTCGGCCTGTTTCGCCCACTCAATCACGCCCAGTCCTGTTGCCTTGCGTCCTCCGCTTGCATAGACCTGCGCCGTTTCCGGGCTGCCCAGGTTGCGCCGGCCATCGATGGCGACGACGACGGCCTGCTCGCCAAAACGCAACCCAATTTCAGTAATGAGTTCCGGCCGTGCCAGTGCCGCGGAGTTGACGCTCACCTTGTCCGCACCGGCGTCGAACACCAGCAGCGCATCGTCGAGCGAACGAATCCCACCCCCGACCGTCAGCGGAATAAAAATTTGCTCGGCGGCCCTGCGCACGGCGTCCAGCAGCAGCGCCCGCTTTTCGTGCGTCGCAGTAATGTCGAGAAAGACTATTTCGTCCGCGCCTCCGGCGGCATGTCGCACAGCCAGCGCGGCGGGATCGCCCGCATCGATCAAGTCCACAAATTGAACGCCCTTGACGACACGTCCCGCATTCACGTCAAGGCATGCGATGATCCGGCGCGTCAGCATGTGGAAACCCTCATAAAGTTTTCTAGAATCTTCAGCCCAACCGCGCCGGATTTTTCCGGATGGAACTGTACAGCCATCCAGTTGTCCCCTTCTATCACAGAGGAAAACTCGCCTCCGTAATTTGTAACAGCAGTGGTTGCATTGACCCGCCCGGCCCGGTAGGAGTGAGTGAAATAGACATAGGAAGAAGCAGGCAAGCCGTCCAAAAGGCGCGAGTGTCCAGCCACTTCGAGGGAATTCCAGCCAACATGCGGCGATTTGATGCCAGAGGGGAAGCGCTCGCAGATTTCAGGAAATATCCCCAGGCCGGGTGTGTCAGGCGCTTCTGTGCTGCCGGCAAATAGCCATTGCAGACCCACGCAGATGCCCAGGAACGGAATTCCATCGGCGACCCGCCTGCGCAAAGCATCTCCTATTCCGCTGCTCAACAAGCGTTCCGTGGAAGCAAAATGGCCGACTCCCGGCAGCACAATCCGTGAGGCATTCCGCAGACCCTCTGGCTCCGTTGTGACGATCAAGTCCGCGCCGGCTGCTTGCAGCGACTTGCAAACGGAATTCAGGTTCCCCGTCTTGTAATCGATGACGACTGTCTTTCCCGGTTTCAAGAATCGCACTCCCTTACAGCAGGCCTTTCGTGCTGGGCAACATGGAACGCAATTGCAGATCGCGCGAGCAGGCAAAGCGCATGGCGCGCGCAAACGCCTTGAAAATTGCCTCGATTTTGTGGTGATTTGAGCGCCCGTATAAGACCTTGAGATGAACATTGGCACGCGCGCCACGAGCAAAACCTTCAAAGAAATCAGGCAGCAATTCAGTTTGCAGATCGCCAACTATCCGTACTCGGACTTTTGTGTCGACGACGTAAGAAGCGCGTCCGCTCAGATCGATGGCCGCCGCAGCCAGCGTCTCATCCATCGGCATCAGGAAGTATCCGGCGCGAAGAATCCCTTTCTTATCGCCCAGCGCCTGCGAAAATGCTTCGCCCAACGCAATGCCAATATCTTCGACTGTATGATGCTGGTCGACATCGAGGTCACCCTGGCAAACCAGTGACAAATCGAAGCCTCCATGCCGGGCGAACAGTTCCAGCATGTGGTCCAGGAAGCGAATTCCTGTGTGGACATCGTAACGACCTTGCCCATCGATGGTCAGCTTCAGGTCGATTTTCGTCTCCGTCGTATGCCGCTGCAGGGTCGCGCTGCGTCGTGCTAATTTTCCGGCTGCCATGCCAACTCCTTCAGAGTGTTTTCCAATGCAACAAGACCGCGCTGCGTGTGTTCCATGATCCCCAAGGTAATGCGCACGCAGCCGTCACATCCGGGATCACTGCTCCGATCGCGTACCAGCACTCCCTGTCGGCGCATGGAATCAACAAACGCTTTGTGCTTATCGCCGATATTCATCAAAATGAAGTTCGCATGGCTGGGCCAAAACGGAACCTTAAGTCTCGTCAGCGCTTGCTCGGCGGCAATTCGACTCTGATACACCTGATCGGCATACCACGAGATATAGGCTTCGTCTGCAAGTGCTTCCGGCAGGCATTCCAGCGCAATGGAGTTCACGTTGTACGGTGAACTCACCTTGCGAATGAACTGCATCGCTTCTGGATGGCCTGCAAGAAGGCCGATTCGCAGGCCAGCAAGACCGTAGACTTTTGAGAATGTTCGCGCTACCAGCAGATTCGGCACAGTCGCTGTTGCGGATAACACCGATTCGCCGTGGAAATGGTAGTAGGCTTCGTCCACCAGCACTGCGGACTGCGGTGTCGAAGCAGCCAGTTCCAGCAATAGGGACGACTCCACCACCGCGCCCGTGGGATTGTTGGGCGAGGCAATCATGATGAGGCGGGTTGAAGGTCGGATTGCTTCCTTTACCCGCCGATATGGGAATTGCAGGGTGCGGTCTGCCTGGACAGCGCGAACGTGCGCGCCCGTAGCCTCAGCATACAAGGCGTACATGGAAAATGTCGGCGTGACAATGACGACCTCATCCTGCGGTTCGAGATAGGTTTCGCATACGAGATGAATCGCTTCGTCGACACCGTTCGTCAGCAGCACGGCTTCTGGCAAAAGTCCGAAATGTTTGGCCGCGATGACTTCCACATGCTGCCGCTCCGGATATTTCGTCAGGCTTTCTGCCGCGATGCGCTGCAACGCGGCCTTCACGCGGGGAGAAGGAGCCAATGTGTTCTCGTTAAAGTCAAGTCGCAGGCCATCCCTTCCAGCCAGCGGAGGATGGTATTCGTGCATCTTCTCGACGGCGATGCGCGGGCGAAGCTTTTGCAGCGTCGGTGTTGGCGGATCGACGCTCATCGCGCTCCTCCTGGTAAATTGACGCCAACTATGCTGCGAACAGACTCGCGAATGCGAACAGAAGCGGCATGCCCCACCAGACCCTCGGCCGTGGCCAACCGTGCTGCATGAGCGCCGTGTTGCGCGAGTCCTGCCAAGGTATATTCCTGCGTGGTTACCAGACGGAGAAAGTCGTAGACGCTCAGGCCGCCCCGTACTCGCGCCAGCCGCCCGGTCGGCAACACATGGTTTGGACCCGAGACGTAGTCGCCCATGGTTTGGGGAGTTTGGGTGCCAACAAAAATCGACCCCGCGTGGCGAACCCAGATAAGGTCTTTGTCATTGTCGATCGTCAAATGTTCCGCCGCCAGCCTATTTGTAACAGACTCAGTTTCTTTAGCATTTCTCGTAATGAAAACAAAACAATTCCCGGCAAGCACCTG
>JAJZDO010000607.1 GCA_021805955.1 Acidobacteriota bacterium | reverse complement strand
TGGCAACACCGTTGCGCCAGCCTCTTGTTTCAATCAAATAGTCGAAGAGCAGAGCGATGATATAGTTCGGCTGAATAAACGTTCCATCGGAGTCCACAATACCGAAGCGATCCGCATCTCCGTCCGTGGCAATCACCAGCGAAGCTCCACTCTTTCGCATTGCCTCACGCGCGTCTTCCAGCAGATGATCGTCCGGTTCGGGAGCATGATTGCCGAACAGAACATCGCGATAATCATGCACTGTAGTGACAGAGACTCCATGTGCCGCCAGCAACTCCGATGTATATCCCCGCGCCGCACCCCAGAACGGATCAAAGACCAGTCGTAGCCCAGCGTCCGCAATCGCCTTCATATCGACCAATTCGGCGATGCGCTTCAAATACGCGGGCTTCACATCATAGTTTTCAAAAACTGGATGATCGTCGCCCAACCGCGGAATCACAGGATCATCCCCCAGCGCAACAATAGCAGCTTCAATTTGTCGAGTGACTTCTGGCAGCGCCGGAGCCCCGTCATGCGTAGAAAACTTGATGCCGTTATACTCCGGCGGATTGTGCGATGCGGTGAAGTTGATAGCGCCGGAAGTCTTGAGCGTTCTGACCGCAAAGGCAATCGCAGGGGTAGGGGCAGGTTCCGAAATCACAATGGGCTGCACACCATGTGCGGCCAGCACACGCGCAGCCTCCTCCACAAAGGTTTCGCCAAGAAAACGTGGATCGCGACCCACCAGTACGCGGTGCGGTGCAGGCTGCGTCCGCACGTAGGCGGCAATTCCTGCAACTGCTCGGCGGACATTGGCGATGGTGAAATCACCGGCGATAATGGATCGCCAGCCCGAGGTTCCAAAACGAATTGCTGTACTCATGACAAACTCCCTGAACCGTCCGAAATTGAAGCGGAGACAAACGCAGGCGCGAAATCTTCACCCATCACACGCATGATATCGCTTTCCTGCATCTCTTCAAAAATACTCCGCCAGCTGCAAAAAATGCTTGATTTCCAGCAGCTTTTGTCCAGCCGGAGCAGTCGTCAGCTCCGCATGCTCCAGCACCCAGGTATCCTTGTGAACGACAAAGACAGCATGCAACCCGGCAGCAAGCGCAGGATTGATATCCGACTTCGGGCTGTTACCAATCATCCACGTGGCGCGAGGTTCGCAGTGATGACGCAAAACAACCTCACGATAGACCTCAGGCTTTTTCTCCGGAACAATCTCAATCGCCGAAAAGTACTGCGCTAGCCCGCTGCGCTCCAGTTTGTCCGCCTGTTCGTCCCTTGCCCCCTTGGTCATCAGGATAAGCCGATGGCGAGCGGCAAGCTGCGGCAACAGGTCAGAGACACCAGGCATCAACTCGATAGATTGATCGGCGATGGAACGAGCAAAACTACAAATTTTTTCCTCGTCCGCAGTCGAAACTTCACGCTCGCTCAGCCGTCGAAAACAGGTAATCAGCGAATGCGTAAAGCTCGCAAGACCATACCCCATTGCCGCAATCGATTCATGCTCTGCCTGGTTGAGCGATTGACGAACCTCGGCAGGCGAATGCCGCTTGTGGTCAAGAAAACTGATGAATGCGGCAATAGCGCGTTCAAAGTAGATATTGTTCTCCCAAAGCGTGTCGTCAGCATCCAGAAGCAGGGTTTGATGCAAATAAGGCGGCATGCAGTCATGATACTGACACGCCCTAAGCAAGCTCTGAGACACCTTCCGCGTAGCTCCTCTTCCAATAATTCTTATATGAACCTATTCCCCTATTGTATTATCGTGATACATTGATAGGGTTTGAAGCATCTGCAAACAGATGCGCGACTGAGGTTGAGATGCCGACAAATTTATTGAAATTCCTGGAAGACAAGTGGGATGAATCGTACGCCAACACGCTCGATGATGCGGAGCTTCTGCGCTATCGATCCAATCTGCTGGGTTCTGACCTGCGCCTGACAAACTTTGGCGGCGGCAACACAAGCTCCAAGCTTGTGCAGAAGGATCCGCTGACCGGCAAAGATATAACCGTGCTTTGGGTCAAAGGATCAGGCGGCGATCTCGGCAGCATTCCGCGCGCAGGATTCGCAACGCTCTATCTCGATAAAGTCCTTGCGCTCGAAGGGCGCTACCGTGGCGTCGAGCATGAAGATGAGATCGTGGCCATGTATCCGCTGGCTGCATTCGCCACCAATCCGGTTGCTGCCTCCATTGACACCCCCCTGCATGGTTTCCTGCCCTTTGCCCATGTCGATCATTTGCATCCGGACTGGGGGATTGCTCTTGCGGCCGCTGCCAATGGTGAAGAAAAGATGCGCCAGTTCAATGCCTCATTTGGGCACAAACTGGTCTGGATTCCCTGGCAGCGACCAGGATTTGAACTTGCCATGATGCTACGACGAGCAGTTGCAGAGCATCCCGACTGTGACGGCATTGTGCTGGGTGGACACGGCCTGTTCACCTGGGGAAAGACACAGCAAGAGTGTTATCGCAACACCATCACGATCGTCGATCAACTCGGGCAATTCCTTGCGCAGCATCGCACGCAGCGCAAGGAGCCGGCTTTCGGTGGCGCACGAGTACAAAACATCGCGACGCGGCAGGAAGTCGCAGCAAGCATCGCTCCGTATCTGCGAGGTCGGCTGAGCAACAGGCAGCGCGTGATTGCCAGTTTCACTGATGCAGACGATGTGATGCGGTTTGTGAATGCGCGAGACGCCAAAGCTCTGGCGCATCTGGGCACAAGCTGTCCGGATCATTTCATTCGAACGAAGATTCGTCCCATGTTTGTGGACTGGAGCGGTGATTCTGGCGATCTAGCAGGATTAAAGCAAGCACTTGATCTAGCGCTGGACGAGTATCGAGCCAGTTATGCAGATTACTATCGCGAGCACGCGCTCAAGGACTCGCCGGCGATGCGCGATGCCAGCCCAACAGTCGTGCTGATTCCCGGTGTGGGTATGTTCAGCTTCGGCAAGAATAAAACCGAATCCAGAATTACCGGCGAATTTTACATCAATGCCATTCACGTAATGGATGGAGCTGCCGCACTGAGCGACGAGGCAAAGCCGATACAAAGTGGCGATACTGTTCCACAGGCTGGTCCGGCTGCGCCTTCTTCGGCTTTTCGCGTCTTTGCCAACTACGTTGCTCTGCCGCCATCGGAGGCGTTTCGCATCGAGTATTGGGCGCTGGAAGAGGCAAAGATACGTCGACAGCCTGCGGAGAAAGAGTGGAGTCGCAAAGTCCTGCTGGTGGTTGGCGGTGGTAGCGGAATTGGCCGCGAAGCCGCGCGTCTGGCTGCGGAACGAGGTGCGCATCTGGTGATTGCTGATCGCGACGAACAATCCGCTCACGCTACGGCAGAGATGGTGAGCCGATCAATGCCGCGTGAGTGGTGTTGCGCGGTTGCCATGAATATTACGGATCGACGAACCATCCGCGCAGCTTTGCAAAAGGCCATTGCACACTTTGGCGGCGTCGATGCCGTCTTGAACACTGCGGCAATTTTTCCCTCGTCGCAGGATGGCATCATCCGCGACGAACAGTGGGCCACCACGCTGACGGTGAATGTGACGGCGAACTATCTGCTCGCCGATGAAACAGCCGTAATGTTACGCGAGCAAGGATTGCCCGCAACGCTGGTGCTGACCAGCTCTGCCAATGCCGTGGTGCCCAAGCGTGGGAGCGAAGCCTATGATGTCAGCAAGGCCGCACTCAGCCATCTGGTGCGTGAGCTGGCCGTGGGCTTAGCTCCGCAGGTGCGGGTCAACGGCATCAGTCCCGCAACTGTCGTGAAAGGCTCGACGATGTTTCCGCGCGATCGCGTCCGCGCTTCACTCAGCAAATATGGCATCGCCTTTGACGAGTCCGTCAGTGATGAGCAATTGCGGACTCTTCTGGCGGAGTTTTACGCCAAACGGACCCTGACTCATCAGCCCATCGATCCAGTCGATTGTGCCGAGGCCATGCTTTTTCTGGCAGGCGATAAATCGCGCTGCACCTCTGGCCACCTGATTCCCGTCGATGGCGGATTGACCGAGGCATTTCTGCGGTGACCGAACACGCAAAAGCCTTACAGCCGCTGGCTACAGAAGATCGTCATGCGCGTATCGCAATCGATCTTGGCGCGGAGAGCTGTCGCGTCACTCTGCTGCGCTGGACACGCGGACAACCCACCATCCGCCTTCTCAAACGGATTCCCAATGCGCCCTATTTGGATTCCAATGGCAATCTGCGCTGGCCTTTGCATCATTTGACGCAGCAGATCTTCGACGCGCTGAAATTGGCCTCCGACACGGTGACGGAAGGGATCGCTTCGATCGGAGTGGATGGATGGGCAGTGGATTCAGTCCGCCTCGACGACCAGGGACAAGCTATCGAGAATCCATTCTGCTATCGCGACGAGCGCACCGTTGCAGCAAAAGAATCGCTCGACACAATGCTCACGCCGAGTGAACTCTTCGCGCGAACCGGCGTTCAGCCACTCCGCATCAATACGCTGTACCAGCTTGCTTCGGATCGATTGCAACACAGCACCGAACGCCGTTGGATGCTGCTGCCGGAGTATCTGCTCTCAACTCTTGGAGCAGAGCCGGTGGCGGAGTGGACCAACGCAACACACACCGGACTGGTAGATGCAACAACACGTCAGTGGGATACGGAGCTTTTCGCGCGCGCGGGCTTGAATGCGGCTCTTGCCCCGCGGATCGTCGCTCCCGGAACCGTGATCGGCAGCGTACGCGGTGAGCTGGCGCAATGGAATGCCTACCGCCAGACCCGCCTGATTGCCCCTGCCTGCCATGACACGGCCTCTGCTGTTGCAACCTTGCAGTGTGACCCAGTCGAAAGTGCTTACATCATCTGCGGCACATGGTCGCTGGTGGGTGCAGCGCTGACTTCGCCAGTGATTTCAGAAGCTGTTCGAGAACGTGGATTCACCAATCTTGGAGCAGCCAGCGGCGCCTATTGCTTCCACACCAATATCAACGGCATGTGGATGCTGAAGCAATGTGTGGAGCTATGGTTGTCCGAGGGCAGAGCCAGCGAGCATCTCGAATTTAGCCAGCTGACACAGCAAGCCGAGCAGGCCAACATTCCATCCAAAGCCATCTTTCCAGTCGATGCGCCGGAATTACAGATGCCCGGCGAGATGCCACAAAAGATTCGCAGACTGCTCCGCGACCACACTGGAATTACTCTGGCCGAAAGTAGTAACGATGAAGCCGCGATTACGCGAGTGATCCTGAATAGTCTTGCTTTCCGCTATGCTCAGGCACTGCGCGATCTGGAGGAGCTTACCGGCAAACGGTACTCGCAGATTCGTGTGCTGGGGGGAGGCGCGCGCAATCGGTTGCTGCTGCGATTGATCGCCGAGTCGACGGGCCGCATGGTAACCGCAGGAACCGTTGAAGCCTCCACTCTCGGTAATTTCGCGCTGCAGATGGCCGCCGATCACAGTGACAATCACCAGGCTGCGTTGCTTCGCCCATACGTGGAGCTTTGCACACAAGCCGAGTGGCTACCGTCGCAAAGCGACCTCTGAACGACGCGAGATTACTGCTCGTCGCGAAGCGACTCCGGCGTCACCACGCGATGGCGAACGTAGTTATACGGCGGCACAGCATTCCCGCGCACAATCGTGATGCCCAGTTGAATCAGCCGTGGACCATAGGTTTCCGCTTCATGAGAAACAGAACCCACGATAGCGCTCTTGCCAGAGCGCATCTCGTCCACCAGTTCCGGGATGCAGTCCTGCCCCACAATCGCGACATCCTGTTCACGTGCCGCCGCGCGCACCGCATCGAGCACGCCCAATGCACTTGAGTCTGTCGCAGTGGCCACCAGGATGCGTTCACCTTTGGGATGCTTGGAAAGAAAATCCGTGGTAATCAACTGACTGGGCTTACGCATTCCACGTCCTTCCAGGGTCAGCATCCTCTCTGCAGGCAGTTCCGGCAAACGTGCGCGAATCCCCTGGAAGGCTCCATTGATGCGGCTTTGGACAAAACTTCCCGCCTCGGCAAAACCAATCCCAAGCACCCAGTCGACGCGGTTCTTCCATTTGCGCTGCGCAAACTGCCCCAGCACCAATCCCGCCTCATACCCAACCTCAAAGTTATCGACACCAAAGTACGTCGCGTTGGGATGCGGCACATCAATCGCGATCAACGGAATCCCGGCATTTTTGAAGATATAGGCAACATGGGGCGCAACGTGTTCCTCAGCCTGAAACTCCAGCACAAGATCGACGCCCTCGGTCACAAAACGCTCTGCATTATGAACTGCCGTCTCCGCGTCAAAGTGGTTATCGAGCGTAATCAATTCCACGCCGGAGCTGGCCGCAGCAGCCTCAACCGAACTGGCCACCTGTTGTGAAAACGGCAAGTCTGCGCTTTGCACAGCCAGACCAAACCGTAGCCTTCGCGGACGACTGACCAGGCGATATTCGCCTGACTCCGTGTGGGCCACGTATCCGCGATGCACAAATGTCTTCAGGATGCGATAGACACTGGTCTTGGAGATATGCGAGCGCTGAAAGACATCTTCCAGGGTCATCGGCGAATTTTGTGCTTCCAACATCTCAAGCACGTCGAGCGCCTTGGAGAGGATGGGGATAAGGTAAAGTCTTTTGATCTTGTTGGTAGCCAATCCACGTGCTCCCGATTGTTTCCCACTGTCATTGTTTGTTGCTTCTTTTGCGGAAACAATCTCTCTCTGCATCTTCTCAGAAGCGCATCCAAGTTGCCGAGCGAATGTGCGTTTCCTTCTCTGACCATGTTGGGTACAGAATTGTGATTGACAGTGTGCATCCCGCTAGCCTACGATTCGATTTGTTTCATTACGAATATTCTTTAACTTGGAGAACTTCAGCTTGACGCCAAATCCAATCCTGGGGGTTTTCCTGCACTGGCTCGGCGGCTTGGCCTCGGCCAGCTTTTATGTCCCGTTTCGCAAGGTGCGAGGATGGTCGTGGGAAACGTATTGGATGGTGGGCGGAGCGGTGAGCTGGATTCTCGCCCCATGGCTGATTGCCAGCATGCTGACGCCCCATCTTGGCCTCGTATTGACGCAGACTTCAGCATCAACTCTGAGCTGGATTTTTCTCTTCGGAATTCTCTGGGGATTTGGCGGGCTGACCTTTGGGCTGACGATGCGCTATCTGGGATTGGGACTGGGGATGGCCGTCGCGCTGGGCTATACGGCAGTTTTTGGCACTTTGCTCCCGCCACTCGTTCGGGGAGAGTTTGGCGGACTTCTCACGCAAAAGTCCGGTCAGATCATCCTGGTCGGAGTGGCCGTCTGCGCGCTGGGCATTGTGATCGCAGGCGCTGCCGGAGTCTCCAAGGAACGGGAGCTGACCGTCGAACAGCAGCGCGCGGGCATTCCCGAATTTGATCTCAGACGTGGCCTTGCCGTTGCCACATTCAGCGGCATTCTCAGCGCTTGCTTTGCCTTTGGACTGGCTGCGGGCGATCCGATGAAAGCGCTGGCTGTGGCAGATGGCTCCGCGCCCGTCTGGCAAGGGCTGCCTGTGTTGATCGTTCTGCTCGCCGGGGGCTTTGTCACCAACGCGGTTTGGTGTGTCTTCATGCATCTTCGCCACCGCAGCACCCGCGAATATCTGCATATTCCCGCTTCGAGCCGCGGCAGTCTGCCTTGGAATTACATCTTTTCCGCGCTGGCCGGCTTCACCTGGTATCTGCAATTTTTCTTCTACACCATGGGCGAATCGCAGATGGGCAAGCGCTATGGCTTCTCAAGCTGGACGCTGCATATGGCCAGCATCATCGTCTTCAGTACACTGTGGGGCATCGCACTCCACGAATGGCGCGGAGTCGGCATCCGTACCAGAGTTCTGGTTGGACTGACGCTGCTGGTCCTGGTCGGGTCCACGTTGATTGTGGGATATGGAAATCTGCTGGCGGTAAGCGTACACAGCGCCAGATGAAGAGGGATACAAATGAGCGAACTCAAAAAGCAAACCGATCGCGCCATGGCTGTTCTGGATAGTTTTCAGATCGAGATTCCGTCCTGGGGATTCTCCAACACCGGCACGCGCTTTGGAAAGTTTATCCAGTCCGGCGCTGCCACATGTATCGCGGAAAAATTCGCCGATGCCGCAGAAGTGCACCGGCTGACCGCCGCCACCCCGACCATGGCTTTGCACGTATTGTGGGATCTGCCCAACGGCCTTGCCGACACAATTCAGATTGCAACCCTGAGCCAAAGCACTGGAATTCGCGCCGGCTCCATCAACCCGAATCTCTTTCAGGATCAGCGCTTCAAACACGGTTCGCTTTGTCATGCTTCCGCAGAGGTGCGCGGCGTAGCTACGGAACACATGGCGGAATCCGTCCGCATCGCGCAGCAACTCGGCTGTCGCGACATCTCACTCTGGCTCCCGGATGGCTCCAATTATCCCGGCACGCAGTCCATGCGTCGACGAATTGCCTGGCTGCAAGAGGCACTGTTTGAGACACACAAACTCCTGGCGCCGCAGCAGAGGCTGCTCATCGAATACAAGCCCTTTGAACCAGCTTTCTATCACACCGATATCGCCGACTGGGGCATGGCATTGCTGCTTGCCCGTAGCGCCGGTCCGCAGGCTCGCGTGCTGGTGGACACCGGACATCACTACGCCACGCAGAATATCGAACAGATTGTCGCCTGGCTGCTGCATACCGAAATGCTGGGCGGTTTTCACTTCAATGATCGACGCTTTGCCGATGACGATCTCACACTAGGGTCTATCGATCCTTATCAGGTCTTTCGCATCTTTGCGGAGATTCAACAGACCTCTGCCGCAGAGCTGAGCAACATTGCTTTTATGGTTGACCAGAGTCACAATCTGAAGCCAAAGATCGAGGCCATGGTTCAAACAGTCGTCACAGCGCAGGAGCTGTGGCTCAAGGCCGCAATCCTCGACCGCGCGCACTTGGCCGAATTGCAGGATCAGTGTGATCTGGTTGCCGCGGAAGAGCTTTTCCGGAGTGCATTTTTCGCCGACGTCAAACCGCTTTTGCTGGCCTGGCGAGAGGAGCGAGGATTGCCCGCCGATCCCTTGCAGGAACTGCGCCGATCTGGATATATGGAGCGTATTGCCCAGGAACGCTCTCACAAGCAAACAGGAATGGGGAGCTACGCATGAGGTCTATCGTTGCCAAGGATTCAAAACCAGGGTCGACCCGGTTTTTCGGCGTCTGCATCCGCCATACAGGATCGCTCATGCGGCTCGTTGCCGGCGCTATGCTGCTCTTCCCGGCTGCCCGTTGCCTTGTGGCCGCCACCCCCGCGCCCAAGGCCGACTTCCACGGTTTGACCAGCCTGCTCAAGACCGACGACCTGGCCAATCCGCTCGGCATCGACGACCCGGCACCACGCTTTTCCTGGCAGATGCGCGATAGTCGCACCGGCGCTCGACAGACCGCCTATGAGATTGAAGTGGCAGAAAGCGAGACTACCTTACAGACAGGAAAGGCCGACGTCTGGGACTCCGGCCGCATTGCTTCCGCGCAATCCGTTGGTGTGCAATACGGCGGCCCGGCGCTCAAGCCCATGACGCGCTACTGGTGGCGTGTGCTGGTCTGGGACAAGGATGGAAAGGCTTTTTTGCCCAGCAGCGCAAGCTGGTGGGAGACAGGATTGATGAATCCCGTAGAGGCCGCTCAGCAGCACGGCGCTCAATGGATCGGCTGGCAGACTGCGGAAGAGAACGCGCTGCGTGAAGCGAATGCCAGATGGGTTACCACGCCGGAGACAAGCGTAACCATTCCCGCCGGTGCAACGACCGAAAACCTGGACTATCGACTCCAATTTAAGCTCAGCCAGCCCGTGAAGCGGGCTGTGCTTTTTGTCACCGGCGAAGACGTTTCTTCCGCATGGATCAACGGGAAATCCGTCGCCAGGGGTGCGAGCATGCCACCGTGGCATCAGTTCCCCTGGAGAAAATATCTTCGCATCGATGTCACGCAGGCGCTGCATGATGGCAACAATCTGCTGGCCATCGAGACTTCGCATTTTCTCGATCACAAATCGACAGCCGAGGCGCCAACGCCGATGAGCGCAACCCTTCTGGTGACCGGAGCAGATGGAACGACGACAAGCTTCGCAACCGGAGATCGTTCCGATTCACAGAACGACCCTTGGATGGTTGCAGTGGCACAGGATCACCCTGCGCAAGACAGCAGTTGGACCATGGTGTCGAATGCACAACCCGCAGCCGCCTGGAAGCCTGTGGTGGATTTCGCAACCACCGCCGCGGCACGATCCATGGAAGAGCCGCTCAGCAAACCCTGGCCCGCTGAAAGCGTGAAAGCGCTGCGCAAGACCTTTGCCATCCACAAGCCCATTGCCTCCGCTCGCTTGTACGTCACTACACTCGGCGCCTATCAGATTTGGGTCAACGGCCATCGTGCCGGCAATGCCGTGCTGGCTCCCGGATGGTCCGACTATCGACTGCGCCTTGTCTACCAGACCTATGACGTGACGCATAGCCTGACGCAGGGCAGGAATGCTGTTGCTGCGGAGTTGGCTCCTGGCTGGTACTCGACCCCGCTCCAGTGGTTTCAGCAACCCAACGTATATGGTCTTACGCCGCCTTCGTTGGTCGCCATGCTCCACGTTGCATACTCCGATGGCAGCGATGACTGGGTTGTCACCGATGGTCAGTGGCAGGCGACGCAATCGCCCATTCTCAAAGCAGAAATCTATGACGGCGAGACGCAGGATGCGCGGATGGAGATGCCCGGCTGGCAGACCGCGACCTTTGCTGCAACGGATTGGAAGCCGGTGGAAATTCGCCAACCTGCGCTGCAAAACACACGCGTCTTCGCACAGGATTTTGAACCGATTCGCATAGAGCGACTTTTGCGCGCCCAGTCGGTGAGCGAACCCAGACCCGGCGTCTTCATCTACGACTTTGGACAGAACTTTGCCGGTGTGGAACGACTCGCGCTGCGCGGCCCCAGCGGGACCACGGTTCGAGTGCGCACCGGCGAGATTGTGAATGCCGACGGAACGCTGTACACCGACAATCTGCGCACCGCAAAATCAACCGACACCTTCATCCTGAGCGGCAAAGGAACCGAGCAGTTCCAACCGCAATTCACCTTTCACGGCTTTCGATACATCGAAGTAACCGGGCTGAGCGAGAAACTGCCGCTGGATGCTGTTCACGGCGTCGTGCTCCACACGGATGCTCCCTTTGCCGCGCAATTGACCACCGGCAGCACCATGCTGAATCAGCTTTGGAGCAACATTTTGTGGGGACAGCGATCCAACTTCGTCGGCGTGCCAACTGACTGTCCGCAGCGGGATGAACGGCTAGGCTGGACTGCAGATGCGCAGGTCTTCTGGCGCGCGGCCAGCTACAACATGAAGCTCGCCGCGTTCTCCCGCAAATATGCCAGAGACCTGCGCGGAACGCAGGTGGAGAGCGCGCCGGGCACCGACGTCGCAGGCGATCTTTACGGCATCTTTGCCCCTGGCGTCACCACGACCTCATCGCAATCCGGCGCTGGCTGGAGCGATGCTGGAATCATCATTCCCTGGACCTCCTGGCTGCAAACCGGCGACACCACCATCCTCCAGCAGAACTGGGCCGCCATGACGCGTTACGTCGATGCCATTGAGCGCACCAACCCCGACCATCTCTGGAAAAATAATGCCGGCATTCACTTTGGCGACTGGCTCTCGCCGACAGGTCCGACCAAGTTCACGCTGGTGGCAACAGCCTACTGGGCCTATGACGTCACGCTGATGCAGCAGATGGCGCACGCGCTCGGCAAGACAACCGAGGAGCAACATTATGCTGCGCTCTTCCAGCAGATTCAAAAGGCTTATCAAACAGCGTTTGTGCAACCCGATGGCTTCGTCGCCGGTGCCAGCAAACACGGCTCGGGTATGGCGGTGAACAATCCCAATCTGTTGGCGAACAGCAAAGACACCCAGACCGGGTATGTCCTGACACTGGCTATGAACATGGTTTCCCCTGCGATGCGGGCGCGCGTGGCCGATCATCTGGTGGCCAGGATTCACGCCAATCATGACCTGCTTGGAACCGGATTTCTCGGAACGCCTTATCTGCTGGCTGTGCTGACCGACACCGGCCACGCCGATCTTGCCTATCGCCTGTTACTCAACACGCAGTACCCGTCCTGGGGATATCTTGTCGATCACGGAGCAACCACCATGTGGGAACGCTGGAACGGCGAGCAGATGAAGAGCGACCCCAGCATGAACAGTTACAACCACTATGCCTATGGTGCCGTGGCCGACTGGATCTATCGCTACGCCGCCGGAGTGGATACAACACCCGGCGACCCAGGATTTCATACCGTCCTGCTGCATCCCACATTTTCCGCTCGCGTCGGTCAAGTCGATCTGCGCTATCCCTCTCCCTACGGCGAAATTCACTCCCAGTGGAACGTCACCGAAGGCAAGGTATACTGGTCCATCACGCTGCCCGCCAACAGCGCCGGAACGCTGAAATTGACCGCAGCCGAGGCAACGCACTATCGCTTCAACGGCAAAACACTGGACGCGGCTGCCCAATCCTCCCAGGGCATCACGGCAAATACCCTGCCTGACGGCCAACGCATCTACACGCTAAGCGCCGGGGACTATGCGTTTGTGGTGGATTCGGTGCAATAGCGCTTTCACGCGAGCGCGACGGAAGTCGTTGCGCTGCGTCATCGCGTGCGTCGACGCAGCGCGAAGTGGGAACCCATCGAATACCCAATCACGGCCAGC
>JAJZDO010000496.1 GCA_021805955.1 Acidobacteriota bacterium | reverse complement strand
TCGCGCCAATCACATGAGGAATATAGCGGCATCCTTTTTGATCGAGAACCGCTGGCGTTTTCGTTGGCATGTAGATGCGGTTGCCCAGGCCATCCTTGACATAGATAAAGACATTTGCGAGTCGTCCATCGTGGACCACGAACTGCTGGGTCGTGTTTGGAGTTTTTGTGGCCTCGCTGCAGGCAGGGTCCTGTGCCATGTCAATCACAATGGGTGTGGGAGCGTGGCCGCTGAAGCGAATCGTGCCCGACACGGAGCCCGCGGTCGCGGGATCGATCTGCGCATTGGCGGATTGCGTTGTGGTTGCGTTACCCGATCCGTCTGCGGATGGAGTCGTTCCTGCGTGCTTGTTGCAACCCGCCAGCGCGAGCGCCAGCAGTGGGATGGTCCAGAGGCCGGCGCGCGTGCAGGTTTTTTTCGGCATACTCCGATTTCCTTTTCGTCGTACGAGCAGATCCTTCCAAACCGAGGATGGCTCCGCCGGTTAGTTTGCGAGCGCCGCAATGACGGCATCGCCGAATTCGTTCGTCCCCGCCGTACCCCCAACGTCGCGCGTCAGCCACTGTTTGGCCTCGTATACCTTTTCGATTGCTCGATGAACACGATCCGCCGCCTCTGCTTCGTCAATGTGGCGCAACATCAGCACAGCAGACTGCAGCAGTGCGGTTGGATTGGCAACATTCGTTCCGGCGATGTCTGGCGCGGAGCCGTGGACAGCTTCGAAAATCGCGCAGTCCGCGCCCAGGTTCGCCCCTGGAACCAGGCCCAGACCGCCGACAAATGCCGCGCACAGATCGCTGATGATGTCTCCATACAGATTTTCCAGCAGCAGCATGTCGTATTGAAACGGGTTGGTTACCAGTTGCATGCACGTGTTATCGACCAGGTGCTCTCCATAGATCACGTCCGGATATTTCTTGGCGATGTTGCGCGCACAGCGAAGAAACAGTCCGTCCGACATCTTCATAATGTTGGCCTTATGCACAGCGTGGATCTTTTTTCGGCGGTGCTTGCGAGCGTAGGCAAACGCAAATTCCGCGATTCGCGTAGATGCTTTCTCCGTGATGATCTTGATCGATTCCACGACGCCCGGCACCACTTCGTGCTCAATGCCGACGTATTCGCCTTCCGTATTTTCCCGGATAATGATCAGATCCACGGCGGGATAATGCGTCGGCAGACCCGGGAGGTTCTGAATGGGGCGGAAATTTGCATACAGCTCGAAGTGCTTGCGCAGGATGACATTGATGGAAGAAAAACCGCCGCCGATCAGCGTCGTCACCGGCCCCTTCAATGCCACGCGGTTGCGCTCGATGGATTGATACAGTTCGCTCGGAATGTACTCCTGGTATCGCTCGTACGCCTCTGCGCCGGCCAGATGCTCCTCCCAGACGAATTTCACTCCAGTCGCTTCCAGAATTCTGACTACGACTCGAGTAATCTCCGGTCCAATTCCATCGCCAGGAATCAGCGTGATCTTGTACTCCGGTGCGTTCGATTTTGCATTCATGCGGTGTTTCTCCCCGAATATTTTGCGCCGTTCCGATGTATGTCGGGCTCGAAATCTGCCTAGAGCGACTCCAACTCGGACTTGAATTCATGGACATCTTTGAAGTCTCGATGGACAGACGCGTAGCGAATGTACGCAACTGTGTCGAGCGCTTTCAGTTCGCGCATAATCAGCTCGCCCACTTCAACCGTGCTGCGCTCGCGTTCGGCTGAATCCATCACGTAGCTTTCCACCTGGTTGACAATGGATTCTAACTGCGCTGCCGGCACCGGTCGTTTTTCGCAGGCGCGTAACAGTCCGCTCAAAACTTTCTGCCGATCGAACTTTTCGCGGCGGCCATCTTTCTTAACGACCATGTAGGGGATTTCATCCAGACGTTCATAGGTGGTGAAGCGTTTTTGGCAACGCTCACATTCGCGTCTTCGCCGAATAGAATCAGCTTCCTTGCTTTCGCGCGAATCGACAACTCGGTCTTGCGTAAACCCACAGTAGGGACATTTCATCGGTATAGTTTGATTCTACCAATCGCGACGGTCTGCGGAGAATCAGAGGTCAGCCGAGCTTGACGCTGCGCAAACGCAGCGCGTTGGAGATGACAGAAACGGAGCTCATCGTCATCGCCGCGCTGGCAATCATAGGACTCAACAGCAATCCGAAAAATGGGTACAGAATCCCGGCGGCGATGGGCACGCCCAGCGAGTTGTAGAGGAAGGCAAACCATAGATTCTGCCGGATATTCCGCATCGTTGCGCGGCTCAAGTTACGGGCCCGCACAATGCCGTGCAAGTCGCCTTTCACAAGGACGATCCCAGCACTTTCGATCGCAACATCGGTGCCGGTGCCCATGGCAATGCCAACGTCCGCCTGTGCCAGCGCTGGCGCATCGTTCACGCCGTCCCCGGCCATCGCTACTTTACCGCTAGCCTGCAGTCGCTGAATGATCTGTGCCTTTTGCTGCGGCAGGACGCCCGCTTCCACCTGATCGATGCCAAGCTGCCGGGCAACCGCTTCCGCCGTTGTCTGGGTATCGCCGGTCAGCATCACCACGCGCAAGCCATCGCGATGCAGATGTTGCATGGCTTTTCGCGCGGACTCCTTGATCGGATCGGAGACACCCAGCAGCGCCGTCAGTACGCTATCGACTGCGGCAAATAGAACCGTCACGCCCTCTCGCTGCATGGCCTCAGCGCGCTCCCGTGCATCGCCTAGAGGAATACTCGATTCCTCCATCTGCGCTGCATTGCCGATCACAACAGCGTGGCCATCGATTTCGGCCCTCGCGCCTTTTCCCGTGGCCGACTGAAACCCATTGGCCGGCGCGATTGTCAAATTTCTTTTTTTTGCTTCGCGAAGAATCGCTCCTGCAAGCGGATGTTCGCTGGCCTGTTCCAGACTGGCCACCAGCCGGAGCACTTCAGCCTCTGCAAGGTTTCCCACCGTCTCGATCTGCGTCAGTTGCGGCTTTCCCTCGGTCAACGTCCCGGTCTTATCCACTACCAGAGTTGTCACCTCTGCCAGAGTTTCCAAAGCCTCTGCGTTGCGCACCAGCACGCCCGACTGTGCTCCGCGCCCGGTGCCCACCATGATCGACATCGGCGTAGCCAGCCCCAGCGCGCACGGACAAGCGATAATTAGCACCGCGACGCCGTTCACCAGCGCATGTGCTAGATGAGGCTCTGGCCCCCACAACGCCCAGACAATTGCCGTCACAACGGCGATTACGACCACTGTGGGAACAAACCATCCCGCCGCCCGATCGGCTAGCCGCTGAATGGGCGCTCTTGTCCTTTGTGCCGCACTCACCATCTGCACAATCTGGCTGAGCAAGGTTTCGCTGCCCACGCGCTCGGCTCGCATACGGAAACTCCCCGTCGCATTGACCGTTCCGCCGGTAACCTGGCTGCCTGCCGTCTTCTCCACCGGTAACGGTTCTCCCGTCACCATCGATTCATCGACACTGCTACCGCCATCAAGCACCACGCCATCCACCGGAACCTTTTCGCCAGGCCGCACCCGCAGCGTGTCGCCGACGGCAACTGCATCCAGCGGACGATCTTCTTCACGGCCGTCGGGAAGCACCATCCGGGCCGTCTTGGGTGCCAGGCCCAGCAATGCTTTCAGCGCGCTCGATGTGCGGCTGCGCGCCTTCAGTTCCAGCACCTGCCCCAGCAGCACTAACGTGGCGATGACAGCGGCCGGTTCGAAATAGAGATTTACGCTGCCGTCCGCGGCCTTCAGCGTGACCGGAATGTGGTTTGACCATAGCAGGGAAGCGATGAGTACGCCGAAGCTGTAGAGATAGCTGACACCGACACCCAGGCCAATCAGCGTGAACATGTTCAAGTTCCATGTGCGCAGGGAATTCCATCCGCGCACCAGGAATGGCCAGCCGCACCATAGCACGACCGGGGTCGCCAGCGCGCACTCCACCCATCCCAACGCAGTTGCTCCCAGCAGGCTTGCAAGCGGATGCGTCGCAAGGAATCCATCCAGCATGACCGCCAACAGC
>JAJZDO010000485.1 GCA_021805955.1 Acidobacteriota bacterium | reverse complement strand
CGGCGATCAAGCCACGTTATATCCGCCCTGCCATAGCCGCAAACCGCGGACTTCACGGACAGTGGCGAATATTCCGCAATGACCAGCTTGCAGGTTGCCGCAGCCAGCAGGACGACACCGCGCACCTGGCCCAGCTTCAGCGCGGTTTGAGAATTGACGGCGTGAAAAACCTCTTCCACCGCGACCACTTCCGGCTGGTATTCTCCGATCAACTCCAGCAGGCGACTGAACACGATTGTCAGTCGATGCGGCAATCCATCGCGTTTGGAAAGATGGATCGCCCCGTGCGCAATGGACCGCAACTCGGCAGCCGGGTCGGTATCCACAAGCCCGTAGCCAGTCCACTCGGTGCCACAGTCGATTCCCAAGACCCGCATTGTTCGCCTTCAGACCGGTTTCGCTCTAGCGGGAGATGCCTTCCATGGGAGAGGAAGCGGTCGCGTAAAGTTTGCGCGGCATGCGCCCAGCCAGATATGCCTGCCGACCCGCAAGGACTGCGTGCTGCATCGCTTCCGCCATCAGCACAGGATTGCCGGCGCCGGCAATCCCGGAGTTCATCAACACGGCATCCGCTCCCAGTTCCATGGCGAGCGCGGCATCCGATGCGGTTCCAACTCCCGCGTCCACAATCAGCGGAACTCCCGTGATCAGTTCGCGAAGGATGCGCAGGCTGGTTACATTTTGTATGCCGAGACCGCTTCCGATGGGGGCCCCCAGCGGCATCACAGCAGCTGCCCCAACGTCAATTAGACGTTTTGCAACTACAATATCATCAGATGTATACGGCAAAACTGTAAAGCCTTCCTTTACCAATACGCGGGTCGCTTCCACCGTCGCCAGCACGTCCGGATATAACGTGGCTTGATCGCCGATCACCTCAATCTTTACCCAATCGGACAATCCAACTTCCCGGCCTAGCCGCGCCGCTCGGATCGCTTCTTCCGCTGTATAGCACCCGGCGGTATTCGGCAGCAGGAAATAGCGCCGGGGATCGATGAAATCCAGCAGGCTTTCCTTGCTGCGATCCAGGTTCACGCGCCGTACCGCGACTGTGACCATTTCGGCGCCAGAGGCCTCAATGGCCCGTTGCGTCTCCGCTCCGTCTTTATACTTCCCCGTGCCGACGATCAGCCGCGACTGAAAGGCTTTTCCAGCAATGACCAGTGTGTCCATGTTTGTATTGTAGTGCTCGGCTAACTCGCCGTCTCCATGCAGCACGCCCGTTAGTTGGCGCGTTTGTGCGCTTCAAAACGTGCGGGAGTCCAGGAACGTCCCTGAAAAACCAATGGCCCAGTGCTGTCGGTACGACACTGGGCCATTGGCCGGTGAGTGGTTGGATTGACCGGAGGCATCCCCGCAGGTGGGCCTCGACGAGGATCGTACTTGCCGTCAGGACTGGCGATGGACGCCTAAGCCCCAGTCACCTCACGTGTTGTGCTACAACTTCCTTCAATGTTTTTCATTCTCTGGATCGCCCTCCTTTCCCGTGTAGGGATACTATGGCCCATCGCGGCGACTGGCGTCAAGGCTATGGAGCTATAAGGAGTTGGTGCGAATTCATGAACTCAAAAGGCAAACGGACAGAATCAAAATCGTTCCCTGAGCTGACCCGCCTGAGACAGTACAAATAGCAGCCTCGTCTTCTCTATACTGCTCGCATTGTCTTCTGAAACCGTGCCATTTTCGATGCCGTAACGGTCATGACTAAAGCCAAGATGGTACAGCACCCTTCGGATTCTCGTCCTCCACAATAAATTTCACACATTCCGGCACTTTTCTGTTCCTATAGAAAGAAACAGTTCGACATGTGTATGCGCTGGACTTGTGTCCAGCCTTCACTTCACGAAAATCGAATACGTTCACGATTGTCGATGTACCATGGCGGATCTCATCAATACTTTTCAGGATTTCAGCTTCCCCGACACGCACTCCGCTCAGTCCGGCGAACTGCCGACACGGCTGGATCGCCTGCTTCTGACAGTCCCTTCCATCGCCGCGCTTTATCCACTCTTGGCCGATTTCCTTTTACAGATTGTGGAAGTGGACGGAGTGTGGCTGGGCGCGCCAGATGAACAGGAAGCGGTGGCGTATCACTTTGTGGCCGGCGAAGGCGTGCGGGAATTTCTTGCCGGGGGGACCATCCGGATCAACGACAATCCCGACAGTGCCCTCGCCCTCGCCTGGCGAACAGGCGTTCCCCAATTCACCCTCGACTGGACGGATCGTGGAAATCCTTCGCCGGGCGCGTTTTGGCGCGAGCGCGGACTCCGGTTCGGCTGGCGTTCCTCGTGCGCAATTCCCGTCTCTGGAAGCGCGGGCAACCGCGACATCCTGATCCTCTATAGCAAGCGCGCGAATTTCTTTGCCGAGGAGCAAATACAGCAATTTGTCCATCAGTTGCACAGCCTGCTCGGGTTTGCGCTGGAACGTCTGCGGCTGCTGGAAACGATGCAGAAAAGCCAGCAGACGCTGATGCTCTACAAGACCGCCATGGACGCCTCTGCCAACAGCATCCTGATAGCCGAGGCCGTGGGGGACTGGCCGATTCGCTACGTCAACCCGGCCTTTGAGCGCATCACCGGCTACAGTGCCGACGAGGCCATCGGCAGAAACTGCCGATTCCTCCAGGGCACGGATAGAAACCAGCCACAGCTGGCGGCGATCCGCAAAGCGTTGAAGACGGGAAAACCGTGCGCCGTCGAGGTGAGAAATTACCGCAAGAACGGGATCATGTTCTGGAACTCCCTCAGCATCGCGCCGGTAACGAACGACGCGGGCGCCACGACCCACTTCGTCGGCATCCAGCAGGACATCACCCGTCTGAAAAGTGCCCTGAATGAAAATGCTCACTCCAATGCTCTCTATCGAGCGTTGATGGCTGCGGCCGAGGCGGTCATCGGAGCACAAAGTGAGCGGCAGTTGCTCGATGAGCTGTGCCGACTCCTGGTAGAAAACGAATTGTTCGCGCTGACATGGATTTGTCGCCCCAATACGAGCGGAGATCTGGAAATTCAGGCCATTTACAACACGATCAACGCGGACCCATTCTCCGCCTGTCTTCCGAATGTCCACACAGGCGACGAGGAGCGCATTTTGTCGGTGCGGGCATGGCGCCGGTCCCAGCTTCAATTTACGAACGACCGCCTGACAGACCCGGACTATCCCCCAATCCAGGACTTCTATCGCCGACACGACCTGCACGCAACCGCCGTGGTTCCCCTCTACCGCGACGGCGAAATCTGGGCGCTCTTGACCCTGGTGTCCCGCGAGGCGAACATCTTCCATCCCGAACTGGTGGAATTGATTGAACGGATCGGACGGCTGGTTGGGCACGGGTTGGACAGCCTCGATCTCCGTCACATACTCGACGAGGAGCGGAAGTCCCAGTCGTGGCTGGCCCGGCATGATCCGCTTACGGACATTCTGAATCGTCGCGGACTGACGGAGCGGATCGAGGAAGGAATCGTCCGATCGCGCCAACAGAATCGATCGATGGCCGTCGCGCTGCTCGACCTGAATGACTTCAGGATACTCAACGATCTGCACGGCCATCCGGCCTGCGACCTTCTGCTGCGTACTGTCGCCGAACGTCTGCAAGAGCCGCTCGGACCGGCCGACGCAGTGGGACGACTGGGTGGCGACGAATTCGTACTCGTCCTGGAAGGATTCGATCATCAGGACGATCTGGCGGTCATGCTGTCTCGCATCCAGGCATCGGTGGAACAGCCGATTCGTCTCGCGAATGGACGCGCCGCAACCCTGCGTACCAGCATGGGTGTGACCGTGTTCCCCCAGGACGATTCCACGCCGGAGCATCTGCTCCGTCACGCGGACCGTGCCCTGGATGCGTTAAAGGAAGTCGCGGACGAGGCGGGGCCGCGCTGGATGATCTTTCAGGCAGAGGTCGACGAGCAAAAACGCCTGGAAGGGCACTGGGTCGATGGTCTCTCGAGATTGGGCGAGGAGAGAAGACATGGTGCCGCGCCAGACACGATGGGCTGCAAACAGCTTGGATGCCTCAGCCTGG
>JAJZDO010000334.1 GCA_021805955.1 Acidobacteriota bacterium | reverse complement strand
AGAAGCATGGAGTCAGCGCACTCGGCCTGCAGCGCTTGTTGGGGCTGGGGAGTTATCAAACGGCCTGGACCATCCTGCAGAAGTTGCGCACGGCCATGGTGCGGCCAGAGCGGGATCGTCTGCGTGGGTCGGTAGAGGTCGATGAAACCTGTGTGGGCGGCATTGAGCACGGCGTTCGCGGCCGTGGCACAGAGACCAAGTACATAGTCGAGATCGCCATCGAAGTATTGTCGCCAAAGGGGTTTGGCCGCGTCCGGTTGGCGTAGACCGCCTGCTGCTCGGACTGCTTACCTTCCCAGTGCCGCTTGCCCACCTGCTTTAACCACGGGCTGTTGAACGAAACCGTTAATGAGTCTGCAATTCATAATCGACGGACGGAGAGAGGCGATCGCCAGGGCGCAATTGGCCCAGGGCAACGTGCGTTCGCCTGAAGAATTGGTCGAGCGGGCGCTTCAGGCATACTCCGGCAATCCTGCTCTGGCATGAAGTTCACCGGGACATCGGAGATGTAGCGAAAACGAACGTTTTATGGAAGAGGCAGATCTCCCACAACCAGCGTCTTCCCTCAAAATTGACTTTTCCCGGTTTAAGCCCAAAAAAACCAGTGTCCTTTCGACAGTAGGAGCGCGCCGATTGGAGTGACTTTGGGCTGGGAATACGACCAAGCCATGGCCGTCGCTTGCGGCCCGATCGTATCGAAGCACTACACTTGAGCAATATGTCAGGGAAGCCGGGAGAAGACGGTGGTCTCAATCGCCCCAAAGAGCGGAGTCTGCTTGTGCTGTGGGTGAGTGGGGCCTGGATCCTGCCATTCCTGGGAATCGTGTTTTGGCTTCACCTCGGCTCCACATTCGCCAAGGCCCTTCTTTTGATTCTTGCAGTCCTGGTTGCTCCCCTCCCCGCGCTGCTTTATGCGCATATGCAGCGCGGCCGCCTACTCGCCTGTGCGGCGAATGCCGAGGAAGAGGCAGCGCAACTGAAGCTCCAGTTGGAGACGGTGCGGTACCGCACATCCCGATTGCGGGAGGAGTTGCAGGCCGCCGACCGGCAGGCACGGCTGTCCCACCAACTTACGCTCCTGGGCCAGTTTACGGCCGGTTTCATGCACGAGTTCAACAACCCGCTGGCAATTGTGGTTGGCCGCATTGAGGTCCTGCTCGACGAACGCAAAGAGGATGCTGCCCTGTGCGCCGATCTTCAGCAGATGTTGAAAGAATCTCGATACATGGGGATGATTGCGAGCACTCTGTTGCAGGCGCTGCGACGCGAGCGCGGCGGAGAGATTTTCGATGCCTCGATCCCGCGGAAGGCATTGGAGGAAGCGCTGCAAGCGTTCCGACCTTCCGCCGACAGCCAGGGAGTGAGACTGATGGTGGAGATCGCCGAAGCTCCTCGCGTGGATGTGCCCGAACATGTAATCGGCGAGGTTGTCCGCGGATTGTTGAACAACGCGCTGCGCGCATTGGAAGGTCGAGACGATGCAGCGATTTGGATTCGACTAGAACCCTATCGCACCGCAGGCGCGAAAGTGGTACTCAAAATTGAAGACAACGGTCCAGGCGTACCGGCGAGCATCCTGGAACATCTCTTCGAGCCGTTTATATCGAGCGGTGCCGGACGGGAACGACTGGGTCTGGGACTGTTTCTGGCCGCCAGCTTGTTGGATATGTATGATGGCCGAATCCGTTATGAGGCGAGAAACGGCGGCGGCGCCAGCTTTGTGATCGAGCTGCCCCCGGCACGATTCACACGTGGCCAGCCATACCATTGGTTCGCCGGAGGAGCGACAGAGTGAGCCGCATTCTAGTCATCGACGATGAAACCGCGCTGGGTGAAAACATCCAGCGGATGCTGCGCTTGCCCGGCACGACCGTCTCGACTTTTGCGGACCCCATCAATGGACTGGCCGAATGCATGGCCAACCCACCCGATCTGCTTCTGCTGGATCTGCGTATGCCGGGAATGTCGGGCGAGGAAGTCTTTGCCCGGGTGCATGAAGTTCATCCCGGACTTCCCGTCGTCTTCCTCACCGCTTTCGGATCGGTGGAGGGCGCGGTGCTGGCGATGCGCAACGGCGCCTTCGACTATCTGCAGAAGCCTTTCAAACGCGAGGATCTGCTGCTGGTGGTGAAACGGGCCCTGTCCCATGCCACGCTGAAGCACGAAGTCGAAACGCTGAAAGACCGTCTCGAATCGCTGGGCGAGGCGGATGCAGCGCAGAGCCGCAGCGCCGCAATGCTGGACCAGATGGATAAGTGCCGCAGGGCTGCGGCTACAGACGCAACGGTCATGATCCTTGGGGAGAGCGGCACAGGCAAGGAAGTCATGGCGCGGTTCATTCACAACCAGAGTCGACGCAAGAACGGCCCATTCGTGCCGGTCGAATGTAGCGCCATGCCGGGATCTCTCATCGAGAGCGAACTATTTGGCTATGAGCGCGGTGCGTTTACTGGGGCGGAGCGCACCAAGAAGGGACTGATCGAATCCGCGGATGGCGGCACGCTGTTTCTGGACGAAATCGGAGACCTGGGCGTCGAACTGCAAACGCGCCTGTTTCGCTTTGTTGAGGAGCGCGTCTTGCGACGGCTGGGTGGGCTGACGCCGGTGCGCGTGGAATGCCGCATCCTGTGCGCCACCAATCAGGATTTGCCGGCCAAGATCAAGGCTGGAACTTTTCGCGAGGAACTCTATTACCGTCTGAGCGTGGTCACGGTGAAGCTGCCGCCCTTGCGGGAACGGCCGGAAGATATCCAGCATCTGGCGCGTTTCTTTCTGGAACGGTTTTCCCGGCGCTATGGCAAGAGTCTCTCGGCGTCGCCGCGATTCTATGAGGCTCTCCTTCGCGAGCGCTGGCCTGGCAACGTGCGTCAACTGAAGAACGTGATGGAACGGCTGACTGCCTTGCATCCAGGCGGCGTGCTGGCGCCGGAGGATATGGAAGAGGATTCTCCGAAGGAGGAGGCATTCAGCAGCCTTTCCACGCTTCCCTGGAAAGATGCCCGAGAGCGGTATCTTTCCACCTTTGAGAGTTCTTACGCGCAAGCCGTGCTTACCCGTTGCGGCGGCAATGTGAGTGCAGCGGCACGAGAAGCCGGGGTGGATCGGAAGACCTTTTACGCGCTCCTCAAGCGGGAGAGAGACCAGCAGACTGGGGAATTTACTCCTCAATCTGAACTGGGAGATGGGGAATGAATTCCCCATCTCACTTGATGCGCCCAGCGCAAGTCATTGTTAAAAAAGGATGTTGAGTGTGGCTCCAGACGTGCTTTATGTAAGTGCAGGAGCCCCACACATGAAACTCTGGATTCCAGGTCAGAAGGCAGTCCTGTTGCTGTTCGGCTTTATCTTGCTGATGCCCCAGCCAGGCAACGCGATTCCAGCCTTTGCCCGCCGTTATAAACTTCGCTGCTTTGCCTGTCACACCATCCCACCCGTCCTGAACGAAGAGGGCTATATGTTCAAGCGGCTGGGTTTCCATCTGCCGCCCGCGCTGCAAAAGGGAGAACTGGCACCGCATATCGCAGACCTGGTCGAGCAGGAGCCGATGTGGACGCTGGGCAATAACGCGGCCTTTGCAGTGGCGGATTTCGACTTTGCGGTGCAGCGAAACACCCAGGATGGCACCACCCCGACCTCCACATCCTCCTTCCAGGTGGGTGCCTGGAATGCGTACATGAGCGGCTGGGTACCGGACACGAATTTCTTCTACTATTCGCAGATCAACCTGATTGCTGGGGGCAACACCAATCCGAGCGTCGCGGTTGGATACTTCGGATATGTCGGCGGCACGGCAAGAAGCAGTTGGTATGTTCAGGGCGGCGACATGCATGTGATGGGCGCCAATGGAACTACGGCCGCAAACACGGAAAGCCTTTTACCCGCTGCGCCCTTGATGTGGGAGTACACCGATCCAGACAACTTTGTTCTGGATCAGCACTTGGTAGGACTTCGCGCTGGATATACCTGGACGCTCCCGGGATATAAGCAAATCCTGGGCGCATCGTTGAGCGCGTAAAAGGTCTTCCGATC
>JAJZDO010000978.1 GCA_021805955.1 Acidobacteriota bacterium | reverse complement strand
AGAACGCACACTCGCGCTCATGCGCTGGGGATTCAAGCTGCCCGACCGCTTACTGTTCAACACGCGTTCGGAGACTGTCGAGCAATCGCGCTTTTGGAAAGAATCTTTTCGCGAGCGGCGCTGCATAGTTCCCGCCGATGCCTTCTTCGAGTGGGCTTCAGCCAGCGCGAAGAGCAGGAAGAAGTTCGAGATTTCGCTGCAAGGTGAGGAGTTGTTCGGCATGGCCGGCATATGGTCGCCATGGCAGAATCCGCGCACCGGCCAGTGGGAGCAGACCTTCTCCATCCTGACCACCGAAGCCAACGAAGCGATGCGACCGATTCACGACCGCCAGCCGGAGATCCTCGCACCCGGCGAATACGCCGACTACCTCGCGCCCGCGCACAGACCGCCAGTTCATCTCCTGCGCATCCTGCCCAGCGAAGCGATGAAGATCAACGAACTTGCCGCAAACGCGCCCGCGCAAGGATCGCTGTTCTGATCGCAAAAAATCGATGCTGTTCTGGATTTTGCGAACAGGAAGTCCAGTCGCTGTCTACTGCGGCAGGCAATCAAACTCTCAACGACGAAGCGAGTATCGGGCATGATAGCGATAGGCGATCTGACCCTTGAGAACGCAAACCGTTTCCAACAATTCCCTCCTACAGTTTCGGCAAGTGGAACAACGATATGCCGAAACCTCCCAACCAGATCGACTGTGACCGGCGGGAGTGCGTCAAAGCCGAACGCGGTCAACCGATCCGCGCGGCACTCGCTCCCAAAACGTTCGCGGAGTCTCCTGCAGCAAAGGACTCTGCGAATCAATGACTTTTGCAAGACAACATAACCACAAGGAGTAGCCAAATGGCCGACGTACTTGAAATCTGCTTCGTTATCTTCGTGATTCTTCTCTTCAGCATTCTGCTGAATCAGGGCGACAAGAATGAATTGCGCACCATGATCAATGATTTGCACGCCGACATCAGAGGTCTGAGCAACCAGATGGATTCGCGCTTCCAGTCTTTGAGCAGTGAAATGAGCACCCGCCATGACAGGGTTCACTCCGAGCTGCGCTCCCTGAACGGAGCCATCGGAGAACTCAAAAGGCGAATCGACACCATCACGAAATGAGAACCCTGATTCTTTCTCCGCTCATTCCAAGGCCCGCCTCGGCGGGCCTTTTCCTTCAGCGACGGAAGCATGCAGTCATGGGAAATTCCGCAAATTTCTTCCCCTGAAGACATAGGCCGCCGCAATTACGTACGCCCACGCCGCCTTGCGTCAACAGCGCGCCCGACAAGGGGCTGGGCGTCTTCAATCGAGAACGGGCGACGATCCAGCGAATCTCCACTGAAGGTCTGCTCTCCGCGCAGCTCGACAACGGAAAGCAGATCGATTTTGACCCTTCGAGAGTTCCGCACTTCGATCACGGCTACGCCGTCACCAGCCACAGTTCCCAGGGCCTCACCGCCGACCGCGTCCTCATCCACATCGACACCAGCACGCACCCTGACCTCATCCCTCTGTGCCAACATCAGTGAGACAAGTAGCGCCTCAATAATTACTGTAGGGCGGGGAATGAGATCTCATGTTGATGAGCACAAGCAAGAGAAGTACTTTTTCCGCTGCGTTGTCGGGTTCGGAGCGTAGCGGAGAAGCCGCCAACGCAGCGGGCACCGCGCCGAGCGCCTCCCGTCCGCCGGTACCCGATTCCGAGGTGATCGCCCGGCCGCGCCGGCGCAGCTTCACCGCCGAATACAAGCGCTCGATCCTGGACCAGGCCGAGGCCGCACAGGATTCCGGAGCGATTGGCGCCTTATTGCGGCGCGAGGGCCTCTACTCCTCGCACTTGACCACCTGGAAGCGGCAGCGGCAAAAGGGAGAGATCGACGCTCTTACACCCCAGAAGCGCGGTCCCAAGGTGGTGGTTAGCCCCTTGGTTAAGCAGAACCGCCAGTTGCAGGCTGCCAATGCCCGCCTGACCAGGAAGCTGCAGAATGCCGAGTTGATTATCGAGGTTCAAAAAAAAGTGGCTGCACTGTTGGGCAATCCGATTCCGAACATCCAGATCGACGAGGAGAACTCATGAGCGCCGCGCAGGAGTTGGGCGCGAGCGTCGGCAAGGCGGTTGCCTGCCGCGCCCTCGGGGTGCCGCGTGCTTCGCTGTATCGGCGCATGCAGCCAGCTGCTCCGCCTCGGGTCCGCCCCACGCCGACGCGGGCACTGGACGCGGCGGAACGACAGATCGTGCTCGATCATCTGCATTCGGAGCGCTTTTCCGACAAGGCCCCGGCGGAGGTCTATGCCACCCTGATCGATGAGGGCGTTTATCTCTGCTCGATCCGCTCCATGCACCGCATCCTGGCTGAAAACGGGGAGTTGAAGGAGCGCCGCAACCAGCTTCGTCATCCGCAGTACAAGAAGCCGGAACTGTTGGCCACGGGCCCCAATCAGGTTTGGACCTGGGATATAACGAAGCTGCTGGGGCCAGCCAAGTGGACCTACTTCCACCTCTACGTCATCCTGGATATCTTCAGCCGCTACGTGGTGGGCTGGATGGTGGCTCCCCGCGAAACCGCTGAGCTGGCCAGGCGCTTGATCGCCGACACTTGCCGGAAACAGGGCATCGTTGCCGGCACTCTCACCATCCACGCCGACAGGGGAACCTCGATGACTTCCAGGCCGGTGGCCCTGTTGATGGCTGACCTGGGAGTGACGAAAACCCATAGCCGTCCGCACGTCTCGGACGACAATCCGTACTCGGAGAGCCAGTTCAAAACCATGAAGTATCGGCCCGAGTTCCCGGAGCGCTTCGGTTCCATCGAGGACTCACGTGCCTTCGCCCAGACCTTCTTTACCTGGTACAACCAGGAACATCATCACACCGGCATCGCCATGCTGACACCGGAGATGCTGCACTACGGAATGGCTGCCAAGGTGATCGGCCAGCGCCAGCAGGTGCTCGATGCAGCCTATGCGCGCAACCCGGAACGCTTCACCCACGCCCGACCGAAGCATCCGCCCCGCCCACCGCAGCCTGGATAAACCCACCATCCCCAAACCCGTCAAAAGAAAACCTTCGACTCTAAATTCAAAACATACCTGTCTCAAAATCGTTGACACGTTCCGCATCAACTCGCGCTTCGCCTATGTCTCGGTCTCACGCGCCAGGCTGGACGCTCAGATTTATACGAACGACGCTTCCAGCCTGACCAGAAGCCTCAGCAACGATATATCGAAAGCATCGGCGATTGAGTTCACCCCCAGCGCGCCGTCACTGAATATTGGCCAAAACACGCCCGCTCTGGATTTGAACGAGGCCATGTGATGGAACGACGACAACCTCGGGAGTCAGCTTCTGAGTGGCCGTCAAGGGCGGGACTCCAATGAACACAAGGACATTTCCCAGTTTCCTATGACGATAATGACGCGGATGGCAAAACGATTACGATACACATAGTTAGAGAACGCATGATCGCGCTGATGGTCCCAATCTTCGGGAGGCGACAGGCATCTTCCGAGTGCAGTATCATACGACACCGGATATCCGAATGAGGCCACAATGCTGCTATCACGCCTGAACGTGAAGAACTATCGCTCGCTACTCGATATCAAAGTTTCTTGTTCCCACCTGACGGCGTTCGTAGGTGCGAACGGCATGGGCAAATCGACCATCCTCCAGGCCATCAACCTTTTCTACGCTGGTAATCCTCAGCTAACAGCCGAAGATTGGTTCAACAAAGACACCACGCCGGAAATCGAGATCACGTTGACCTTCAACAAACTCAACGGCGAAGCCAAAAAGCGCTTTGCTGCCTACATTCAAGGAGAGGAGCTTTCCGTCACTCGCAAATTTGTGATGTCTCAGACCGGTAAGATTACTGACACATACCATGGCGCGACGCTTCGACATGCAGCCTTCAAGGATCTCTGGAGCGCTTCTGCAACACAGTTGAAACCTGAGTACAACAAACTGAGGGAACAGGAACCCTACAAGACGGACTTGCCGGCTTACAGCAATCAAGACGCTGCCAAAACATCTCTCCGAGCGTGGGAAGGCAATCACCCCGACGCCTGCAAGTTGGCTCCAGACGATGGGCAGTTCTTTGGCTTCAAGCAGGTCGGGCAAGGATATCTTGGAGATTTCACGTGCCTAATATTTGTTCCTGCCGTACGAGACTTGTCAGACGATGCTGCAGAGAGCCGTGGCAGCGCGATCACGACATTGGTGGACATTGTTGCTCGGAACATACTGGCAGCCCAGCAGGACTTTCGCGATCTCGAAGCGGAGATGCAAGAGAAGTACGGCAAACTCCTCGTGCCCAGTCAGGACAAGGAACTTGATGCGCTATCCACAGAACTTTCCAGCACTCTCCAAACGATCGCTCCCGACGCTGGCGTCCATCTCAGGTGGCTACCTCCCCCACCCGTGCAATTTCCCATGCCGAAGGTGGACGTGCAGCTCAGTGAAGACGGCCAACCCTTCTCGATTGCAGGAACAGGACATGGCCTGCAGCGAGCCTTTATCGTTACGCTTCTTCAGCATTTGGCTGTGGCTCAACGAAAGCGTGCGGAGGCAGAAGCTGCCTCGCCGGGTGGCATCCCAATCTCGATACCGAACCTCATTCTGGCGATTGAGGAACCGGAGCTCTATCAACATCCAACCCGTCAGCGCCACTTAGCGCGGCTTCTACTCTCTCTGTCCCAAGGTAAAACAAAGGGCCTAGCCGACACCACGCAAGTGATGTATGCCACCCACTGCCCCTTGTTTGTCGGCATCGATCGCTTCGATGAGGTCCGTATCGTCACGAAAAGCGCTCACGAGGGAGATGAACCGCGCTTTTCTGAGGTTGCGTTCAAGACACTGGATGATATTGCCCGAGTTCAGGAAGCTATTGAGCACGCAGCCCCCCACGCCTTTACGGCTGCATCGGTACAGGCCCGACTCTCAACGATCATGACGCCTTGGCTCAGTGAGGGATTCTTTGCAGACGTCTTGCTCCTCGTCGAAGGTCCTTCAGATCGCGCGGCGCTAATGGGTGTTGCCGAAAATTTGGGCTATGACTTCGATCACCTTGGGATAGCGGTGCTTCCGTGTGACTCGAAGTCAAAGCTGCTCACTGCTGCAACGATCTTCCGAGCGTTTGACCTACCGACGTACTGTGTTTGGGATGGGGATGCGCATCTTGGCCCAACGCAGGGAAACTGCGTCACGTGCAACAAACCTCTCGATAAGAAGCCTGCTCCAATCGAGAATCAGAGGATCATGCGGCTGCTCGGTAAGGCCGATGATGAATGGCCCAACTTCATTGATGGCGATGGGGCATGTTTCCCCCACTGTCTTGAAAAAACACTGGAACAGGAGTTGGGTAATGACCGATATGCGCGCTTGATGCTGAGTGTAGCGAACGAATTGGGCTACACGAAACTCGACCACGCAAAGAAGAATCCTTCCGTGGTGGCTGAAGTGATGCGCCGTGCGGCTGCCGAGGGAGCGAGATCGGACAGCTTGGAGTTGATCGTACAGTACGCATACAAAATGCGGAGGCCGACCATCTCTATGGAGATAAAGGTCGAGCCTATGAATGCTGCTGCCACACCGACTGTCTCACCAGTGAACGAAAAAGCTACCGCACGATGAAATCTCTGCCTTTCCAAATGTTTATGTAGCAATCGTGTACTTCTGTGGCATAATTGCAAGGTATGATTGCGCGACTTGCCCAGCCAAAGCTGCGGAAGCTCCTCCAGCAGTTTCCTGCTGTCGCCCTGCTTGGTCCGCGGCAGGTGGGAAAGACCACGCTTGCGCTTTCGCTGGCCGAGGAGTTGGGCGAGCAGGCGCTCTACCTTGATCTCGAACTGCCTTCCGACCGCGCGAAGCTCTCCGAGCCGGAACTCTATCTGGCGCAGCACGCGGACAGGCTCGTCATCTTCGATGAAATCCATCGGCTGCCCGGCATCTTTGCCACGCTGCGCAGCCTGATCGACCAGCGGCGGCGCAAGGGCAAGCGCAACGGACAGTTTCTGCTGCTCGGCTCTGCCTCCATCGATCTTTTGCAGCAGTCGGCGGAGACGCTTGCCGGGCGCATCGCCTATGAGGAACTGACGCCGTTTTCTATCGCGGAAGTTGCCGCTTCGGGAGTCGGCACGGCGGACCAGCTCTGGGTGCGCGGCGGTTTCCCGGACAGCTTTCTTGCCGCCAGCGACGAGGACAGCCTTCGATGGCGCTCGGCCTTCATTCAGACATATCTGGAGCGCGACGTTCCGGCTCTTGGACCGCGCATTCCGGCGGAGACGCTGCGGCGCTACTGGCAGATGCTGGCGCACAATCAGGGCCAGATGCTCAACGCGGCGCAGCTTGCCAACGGACTCGGCGTGAGCGGGCACACCGTCGCGCGCTACCTGGACATTATGGTGGACCTGCTGCTGGTGCGCCGGTTGCAGCCCTGGGCGGCGAATGCGAAGAAGCGTCTGGTGCGCACGCCGAAGGTGTACGTCCGCGACAGTGGCCTGTTGCACGCGCTGCTCGGCATTCGCAGTATGGAAGATTTGCTGGGGCATCCGGTCGTTGGCCCGAGCTGGGAGGGGATGCTGATCGAGAACATTCTGGCAGCGCTGCCAGCGACGGCGCGGACATCGTTCTATCGCACCTCAGCCGGAGCGGAGATCGACCTGGTGATCGAGTTCAGTGCAAAAGATCGCTGGGCCATCGAGATCAAGCGCTCGCTGGGCAACCCCGCGCCCGGCCGAGGCTTTTACAATGGCTGCGAAGACATCAAGGCCACGCGGCAGATCGTGCTCTATCCCGGCCAGGAGCGCTTCCGGCTGGACAAGAAAACGGAAGTGATGCCGCTGGAGACGATGATGGGTTCAGAGTTCGGAGGCGGCATATCGTGAGCAGGGACGCGTATGGATTCAATGCTGGCGCCACGACTCCGTATCACGCGCGATACTTTGCTGAGGAACTCACCAAAAAATCCAGTTCTGAATCGATGGACAGCCTCACGTCAGCGCTCGCGGATGCTCAGGTCGAACTCAATCCTCATCAAATTGAAGCCGCGCTTTTTGCGTTTCGATCCCCGCTTTCGCAGGGCGCTGTTCTCGCAGATGAGGTTGGCCTGGGAAAGACAATCGAAGCCGGACTATTGCTCTCCCAGCGCTGGGCCGAGCGTCGCCGCAGATTACTTGTCATCTGCCCTGCCAATCTGCGTAAGCAATGGAGCCAGGAACTCGAAGACAAGTTTTTTCTTCCTTCGGCCATCCTTGAAGCCAAAACCTTCAATGAAGAACTGAAGCGCGGCAACTTGAATCCATTCGATCAGCCCCGCGTTATTCTTTGCTCCTATCAATTCGTGCGAACGAAGCAACCCTATATTCGGCAGACGGCATGGGATATGGTCGTGGTGGATGAAGCCCACCGCCTGCGCAACGTCTACAAGCCAACCAATAAGATTGCCAACGCAATTCGAGACGCTATCGCAAGTCGTCAAAAAGTTCTTCTGACGGCGACGCCTCTTCAGAATTCGCTGATGGAGCTGTATGGGCTTGTCAGCATCGTCGATGAGCACATTTTCGGCGACATTCGCAGTTTTCGCAGCCAGTTCTCTCGCATGAACGCGCCGGAAGACTATGCTGCGCTCAAGCAGCGCGTCCGGCCCGTCTGTCAGCGCACTCTTCGCCGACAGGTTCTGCAATATGTCTCCTACACCAATCGTCATGCGCTAGTGCAGGAGTTTGTTCCGGGGGTAGACGAGCAGCGCCTTTACAATCTTGTCTCTGAATATCTGCAAAGCCCGGCGCTCTATGCTCTTCCCTCCAGCCAACGGCAGTTGATGACGCTCATCCTGCGGAAACTGCTGGCATCCTCGACATACGCGATATCCGACACGTTGCTCGGCCTTGCCAACAAACTGGAAGCAGCCGAAAAGGCACAGGACGCTCTCTCCGAGCCATCTGTATCTACAGATGATCTGGCCACAAACTTTGAAGCGCTGCCGGAAATTGAAGACGAGTGGATGGCAGACGAAGAGGACGAAGCCGGCAATGATTCCGCAGACGCGAAGACTCCCCAGCGTCTCTCACCAGAACAACTCCAGGAACTGCGGCGGGAGAAAGAACGGCTCCGGGAGTTTTATGCGCTCGCCAAAAGCATTGAGAAAAACTCCAAGGGAGAGGTGCTGCTCACAGCGCTCCGCAATGGATTCGAGTACGCAAACAAGGCGCGCGCCGCAGCGCAAAACGGCGCGCTCCAGCAGAAGGCCATCATCTTCACCGAATCTCGGCGCACTCAGGATTATCTCTATCGACTTTTGGAAGCGTCGGAGTTTGCTGGCAAGATCGTTCTCTTCAATGGCACGAATACCGATCCGAAGAGTGCAGAGATTTACCGGAACTGGCTGGACCGTAACAAAGGAACCGATCGCATTACAGGCTCGCCCACGGCGGATAAACGCGCCGCGATCATCGAGTATTTTCGTGATGAGGCCAGCATCATGGTTGCCACGGAGGCTGCCGCCGAGGGCATCAATCTCCAGTTCTGCAATCTGGTCGTCAACTACGACATGCCCTGGAATCCACAGCGCATTGAGCAGCGAATCGGACGCTGCCATCGCTATGGGCAGAAATACGATGTTGTCGTCGTCAACTTCCTGAACAAAGCCAATGCAGCCGACGTGCGCGTCTACCAGTTACTCGATGAGAAGTTCCAGCTCTTCAACGGCATCTTCGGCGCTTCCGACGAGGTGCTGGGAGCCATCGAGTCCGGCGTGGACTTCGAGAAGCGCATTGTGGACATCTACCAGCGGTGCCGTACTCCGGAGCAAATCTCTTTCGAGTTCGACAAGCTCCAGCAGGAAATGGAATCGGAGATCACCGAGGCCAAGGGACTTGCCCAGGAGCAGTTGCTCAATAACTTCGACCAGGAGGTCATTGAGAAAGTCCGCGTCGAAGCCGACAACTCCCGGAACCGGTTTGAAGAGATGCTCTGGCGGGTCACGCGCTTCTACCTTGATCCGTTTGCCAGTTTCGAGAACAGCGGCCACGCCTTCACACTGGAGAAGAATCCGTTCCCGCAGGAAGCCATCCATCCCGGCCCATATCGCATGGGCCGCAATGTGGAGGATGCAAACACCTATCGTATCGGGCATCCGCTTGCCCAGCGCGTGCTGGAGCAATGCTGCTCGCTCGATACGCCGCCTGTCGAGCTTTGCTTCCATCTCGACGGCAGCGGGAAGCGCATCGCCGTGCTGGAGCCGCACGTCTGCCACTCCGGCTGGCTTGTCTGCGCCAGGCTGTCGATTGAAAGCTTCGAAGCGGAGGATCACCTGCTGCTCGCTGCGGTGAGGGATGATGGCCAGCCGCTTGATGCTGCCGCCTGCAAGCGCCTCTTCGATCTGCCAGCCGAGGTCGGACAGCCGATTCTGGCCGCCCAACCCGCCATGCTGGAGGAACGGATCGCCGAGCAACAAAAGCAGGTGATGCAGGAGATTTCCCGGCGCAACGCCCGCTGGCTGGATGCGGAGATCGTCAAGCTCGACCGCTGGAGTGAAGACCTCAAATTCGGCCTGGAGCAGGAGATCAAAGACCTCGACCAGCAGATTCGGGATGCCAAACGCGCCTCTTCCGCGGCAGTGATGCTGGAGGACAAGCTGGCGCATCAGCGCACGCTGAAAACGCTGCAATCCGCGCGCAACCAGAAGCGCAACGACCTATTCCTCGCGCAGGACGAAGTCGAGTCGCGCCGGGACGGTATGATTGCAAGCATCGAAGCGCGCATGAAGCAGGAGCAAATACTGAGCACGGTCTTTACGGTGCGCTGGAGGCTCACATGAAAGTATGCTACGTCGATGACAGCGGGAACCCCTCGCAGGATCGCATCTTCGTCATGGTCGGGATTGTCGCAGACACCACGCGTCTACATAAAACAGACGTTGAGTTTAACAAGTTCTTAAACGATGTTAGGAGCGTCTTCCCCGAAAATCTGAAAGAACTGAAAGGCACGCGCATCCTTTATGGCAAGGGCGCATGGCGACAAGTCGAAGCAACGACACGCAAGCAGATATTCACCGACCTATCAACATGGCTGGACTCCCGAAAGCACGCCATCATCATCTCTGCCGTCGATACTCAGAAGGCTACGCAATCAACCAGCAAGCAACATGCTGTTCCAATGGAAATTGCATCATATCTCTGGGTTGCGACCGGCCTGAATATTGCGCTGCAAATTCAGACGCGACATCAAGGCGAAGACAAGAACAAGGGCAACACATTCTTGTTTATCGACGATAACGCGCAGAAGCTTCCATTGCTATGTGAACTGCTCTGGGAGCCGCCTGCTTGGATCGACGGCTTCTATCCACGCAAGAAGAAGGAAGAACGGCTTAATCAAATCATCGACACTGCATTTGCTGTGCAGTCCCATCATTGCAGCCTTGTTCAGGTAGCCGATCTTCTTGCGTTCGTTGTGCGCAGGCATTTTGAGCTTCAGAATCATATCGACAAACCAGAGTGGAATGAAGAGGGGGAGTTCATCAAAGAATGCCTCCGGCAAATTGCTCCTCGAATCTATCGAGATTCTGGGTCGATGAAGAGCACGAATGCGAGTCAATCTGCCACATGGTACCGGGCAATTGCGCCGGATGGCTATGACAAATTGCTGAAGGGCGAAGTTGAATGAAGAGCAAGCAGAAACTGGAATTGACGTGGATTGGCAAGGAGAACCGGCCGCGGCTGGAGCCTCGCATCTTGCTGGAAGACCCGGCAAAGAGCTATCACGCCAAGCGGCGCGTCACGGACAAGGACATTTTCGACAACCGGCTGATCTTTGGCGACAACCTGCTCGCGCTCAAGGCGCTGGAGCAGGAGTTCGCCGGCAAGGTGAAGTGCGTCTATATAGATCCTCCGTACAACACGGGCTCTGCGTTTGCGCATTACGATGACGGAGTCGAACACTCGATCTGGCTGTCACTGATGCGGGATCGCCTTGAGATGTTGAGGCACCTGCTTGCCAACTCCGGATCGATTTGGATAAACATCGACGACAATGAATGCCACTACCTGAAGCTCCTACTCGACGAAGCCTTTGGAAGGTCAAACTTTGTCGCAACGGTGATCTGGCAAAAGATTTATACAACAAAAAATTCTGCGCGTCATTTTTCTGACATGCATGACTATATTTTGGTTTACGCGAAAGACAAGGAGACCTGGGAAATTGGTTCCCTTCCGCGATCTTCTAAACAAGACGATGCATACGACAATCCTGATAACGATCCGCGTGGGCCCTGGAAGGCAACCCCAATACATGCTCGGAATCCGTACAGTCAGGGCTTGTATCCGATAGAAACTCCATCTGGGCGTGTCATCTCTGGCCCGCCATCAGGGACATTTTGGCGGATATCCAAGCCAAAGTTTCTTGAAATGGATGCCGACAATCGAATTTGGTGGGGCAAGAACCGCGATGGAATCCCTGCACAAAAGCGCTTTCTAACTGACGTCAAGCAAGGCGTTACACCATCGACGCTTTGGCTGCATGAAGACGCTGGACACAACGGTGAGGCGAAGAACGAAATTCGTGCGCTATTTCCAGACCGCGATGAGATATTCCTAACCCCGAAGCCTGAGCGACTAATCAAACGTATCCTTGAAATTGCATCTTCGCCTGGGGATTTAGTGCTCGATTCATTTGCAGGGACAGGCACCACCGGCGCAGTCGCCCACAAGATGGGCCGCCGCTGGATCATGGTCGAACTGGGCGAGCATTGCCACACGCACATCCTTCCGCGCCTGAAGAAGGTCATTGACGGCGAAGACGAAGGCGGCATTACGAAGGCCGTGGACTGGAAGGGTGGCGGAGGGTTTCGCTACTATCGGCTTGCGCCGTCGCTGCTGGAAAAAGACAGCTTCGGCAACCTGATCATCAGCAAGCAATACAACGCGGCGATGCTGGCCGAGGCGATGTGCAAGCTGATGGGCTTTCGCTACCAGCCGAGCGAGGAGTTCTATTGGCAGCAGGGCCGCTCCACGGAGAACGACTTCCTCTACGTGACCACGCAGACGCTGACGCGCGAGCAACTGCACGCCCTGAGCGAGGCGGTGGGCGCGAAGCGCAGCCTGCTGGTCTGCTGCGCGGCCTTTCGCGGCAAGGCGGATGGATTTCGCAACCTGACGCTCAAAAAGATTCCGCTGGCCGTGCTGGAGAAGTGCGAGTGGGGCCATGACGACTACAGCCTGAACGTGGCCAACCTGCCGAAGGCGCCGGAGACAATTGCAGAACCTGGATCCGCACCGGGCGAAGACGGAAAAGCTCCGTTGCCCGCGAAGCAAGTGCGACGGCGGCGCGGGACGCGCGAGGGTGCCATGAGCCTCTTTGACGAAGCTGACGGCGCAGGCGGAAATGGCGGTGCGGAATGAAGCCCGCCGTCTACCAGATCGAACACCGGCTGAGCCTGCGGCCTCCGCAGATGGAGGCGTTGCAGATACTGGACCGCGTGTGCGAGCTGTTGCCGCTGGAAAAAGACGCAGATGCGGCGCGCGCGCTGGAGGCGATTCGCAGCGAGTTTCCCTCGGTGACGGACTTTGAGCGGGAGTTTGCGTCGCTCTGCTTCGCACTGGCGACCGGAGTGGGCAAGACGCGGCTGATGGGGGCATTTATCGCCTACCTGCAACAGGCGTGGAATATCCGCCACTTCTATGTGCTGGCTCCGAACCTGACGATCTACAACAAGCTGATTGCCGACTTCACGCCCGGCTCGCCGAAGTATGTTTTTCAGGGGCTGGCGGACTTTGCGCTGCAACCGCCGGAGATCATTACCGT
>JAJZDO010000770.1 GCA_021805955.1 Acidobacteriota bacterium | reverse complement strand
CAGCTTATTGCAGCCCGGCCATGGCCTGGTTCAAGCCTTGAAACACAGCATCGTAGTGTCCGCTCTCCGCGGCGAAGCGCAGGCGCTTCACATTCTCCACGCAAATTTCCGTCGCCTCGGGCTGCGTTTTGAGAATCGTCATTACCTCCGCGATGAACTGGTCGAGAGGCATCGCGCGTGGATCGGAAGTACCGCCATTCATCAGTTCGGTCGCAACATAGGGCGGAATCAGTTCGAGCACCTCGGTTGTCGTGGAGCGCAGTTGAAAGCGCAGCGACTGCGTGTAGGAATGGATCGCAGCTTTCGTCGCGCAATACGTCGGCGTGGGGTTTGCCGCTGTCGTCTCATTCAATACGTGCTGGCGCCGGCCAGCGATGACGACCTTGTTTCCAAGCGTGTGGAAAGCTTCCGCCAGCCCGCGGCCAATGCCGGAACCTCCGCCGGTAATCAGGATGGTGTTGCCTTGCATCTTCATCGTATCTTCACTCCTGTCCGATTGGATGACTCCATCGTGCACACGATGCACGACCGTGTGAACGCCAGTAGCCGACGCGAAGAGAGGAAGAAGTTTTCAGCGGGATTCTGATGCGCGGAAGCTACCCGGGATACGTTCCCGTAATGTAGCCCTCCAACTGCTGAATGGCATGTGCCTGGCCGGAGATCACCCACTTCACCAGGTCGCCGATGGAGATCACGCCCATGACAGTTTCACCCTGACATACCGGCAGATGGCGAAAATGATGCTGCGTCATGATGGCCATGCATTCATCCACCGTGTGCTGCGGACTTACGAATACGACAGGGCTGGTCATGATCTCGCGGACCTGAGTTTCTCTGGAAGAATGCCCCATCAGGGCCACTTTGCGCGCGTAATCGCGTTCAGAGAGCATTCCGATCAGTCGGTCGTCGGACATGACCAGCAACGCGCCGATATCTTCCTCGGCCATCTTCTCGACCGCTTCGTAGACCGACAGTTCGGGCGCAATCGACACAATCCTTCGTTCGCCTTTGCCCTTCAGCACCAATCCAACTGCGTCGGAAATTTTCATCGAACCCTCCTGGCCCCTGGCAATCGCTTACCGTGCATCCATCCTAACCCCGGACGACCTCGGTAGTATCGGCGTCCAAGTCAAAATAGTGTACTCGCTTCCCGGCATCGGCGAAACATGCCGAACGGCCCGTTCTCCATTCGGACATTGTGCCACTATAGTCCAAAGTCCAATCCGGACTGGGCGGCGGCGTTGCGGCGGCGCATCGGTTTTTTTGAGGAGATCGAAGCTGGATTCGCGGAAACCGGCCCTAATTCATCTTCATGCCGGCCATGGGGGAGTGGTCCATATTGTCATGGCCGTGCGCATCATCCTGTGTGGACCATATCTTTTTCGGATCTGTCTCGTCCGGATAGACGTGGACCATCCATCCAAATATGTGAGGATAAAACTCGCCCCCCGCCGCATCGCACGCCGTTGCGGTAGTGATGGAACCCATCAGTCCGAATTTCGCGTCGGGACCGAAGTAGGCGGCTTTCTGGCCATGCGGAGCCTTGCAGAAATTGATGTGCTGATGCCAGCGTGCGATGCTCAGCGGAATGCGGTCATTTAATTCGCTCTCGCTGGCGTGGACCCGATCGGTGTACATCACGCCGACCAGTTTGTAGCCGCCGTCCGGCGTCTTCTTGTACAGCAGCGACGTGGGCTTCGATGGATCGAAGTGCCATCTTGCCTCAATTGCGTACGCGCGCTTCGTAAAGTGATATTGGGGTTGCGGGACGTTCGGGAGAAAAATCGTATATCCGTCGGCCAGGGCCTTGCGGTAATCCTGATAGGGCGCCATCGCCAATTTGGCGGCCGCGACAATGGCATCGGCCTTCTGCTGGTCGCCGGGCTGCGGCGATCGAAGCGCCGTCAGATACATGTGACCCGCCATGTGCGCCATGCCGCCGTCTGACATGCTGGGCGCGGGCATACTTTGCTGCGCGGGTGGCGCGGATTGCTCTGTCCCCTGGGCCAATGCTGGCGCTGCCGCCGCGGTCACGCCAAAAGCGGCGCAAAACAACGCAGCGGCCTGGCAGCGCGAGGAGAACCGTCGCAGCAGAGGCACCTGGAACATCGGCAAATCACCTGAGCCAAAATTTGCATCAAGGCGGGCGGGTTCGAACCATTGGCGCTTCGATTCAGGCTGAACTGCCGCGCTGCCTTGCTTCTACAAACACGTTGCTGGAGATTTAGTTGCGCGTGAGTCCGTCACTGGTATTGATTTAGTTTCCGGATTTACCGCGGATTTGGGTTATTTTGAACATCGGGTACCTTAGGTTCGGTCGTGCGGCTAAACTGTCGACGATTTCTTTGACTCGCCTCTTACCACGCTGGTAGAGTCCTTCTAACGATGTTTACCGCCTTGGACTTCTTCGCTGGCAGCGGCCTCGTTCAATTGGGCCTGGAACCGGAGTTTGAGACACTCTGGGCGAACGACAACTGCGCCAAAAAACAGGCTGTCTACGTGGCGAATCACCCACGAGACAAATTTCATCTCGCGGATATTCAGGATGTGCGAGGACGGGACCTGCCCTCTGCCGACCTCGCCTGGGCATCGTTCCCCTGCCAAGACCTCTCACTTGCCGGTAACCTCCACGGTATGCACAACGGAACACGGTCGGGCCTATTCTGGGAATGGATACGTGTCCTTAAAGAATTGAACGATCATGATAAGCGGCCGCCCGTGCTAGTTGCTGAAAATGTAGTTGGTTTTGTCGTCGCAGATCAAGGGAAGCATTTCCAGCTCGCCTACTGCGCGCTTCGCGATCTGGGCTACCAATTGGGCGCAGTTGTGATCGACGCCAAGGCGTTCGTACCGCAGAGCCGCCCTAGGGCATTCATAATAGCCGTTGCCCGAGAAATTCCGCTAGACGGTTTAATCCAGCAGTTTCCATCCGAACCGTTTCATCCGATCGGACTCGTTCGGACTGCATTTGCAATAAATGATCCGGAATGGATATGGTGGTCGCTCCCTGTCCCGAAGAGAAGAATCTCACAATTTAGCGACTTGTGTGAATACGACGCCCCTTGCGATCCAGCTTCCAAAACCAAGCAGCTTTGCTCCATGCTCTCCCCTCTGAATAGGAAAAAGCTGGATGCCGCGAGAAGGACGAAGTCGTACTTTGCGGGTACTGCGTATCGGCGCACAAGACCGGACCGAGAGGGAGACAAGATTCAACGCCTGGAGATTCGTTTCGACGGTGTCGCTGGCTGCCTGCGTACTCCAAATGGCGGCAGCAGCCGTCAAACAGTCATACTCGTCGACGATGGGTTAGTCCGCTCGCGTCTGATGACGATTAGAGAGTGTGCACGGTTAATGGGAGCGCCGGACACCTACAAACTCGATGGCACATACAATGACGGCTATCGCGCGATGGGCGATGCTGTCGTAGTGCCCGTGACGCGTTGGCTTACTCGCCATCTTCTAGCTCCTCTGGCCACCCGATTCATAAGCACTCTCGGAAATTCAGGTTCAAAGAGTGCAGCATGACCGAATGACAAGACGCCAAGTACTTTGGAGAAGCAGTCAGCCGTGAGCCTTTAATAGAATGCCTGGATCGCCTCAATTCGGAGCCCCACCAACAGACCTCGACTTCGAAAAGTCCCTGATGTTTTTCCACGCATACATGTACGGCCCACTTCAGGGAAAGTTGCGGCTCTACGGGGCTCGCAGCATCCCGCCGGGATCCATTGCGATGTCCTCGGACTGGGAAGTATTTGCATCGATGCTTGTGAACGATTTGGGTCGAAAATTCGGAGCGGGGATCGATTTGGCCAATCATGAGGTCAAATCGGCGAAGCGAGGCGGTAGCTATGAGTATCAATACCACAAGAACACGGGCCGAAATAAACTGGCCAGGGATGCTGAGGTCGGCCACCTGTTCTTCGACTATTCCGATAATCTCAGCGAAGTTGATCTTCGGTATTTGCACGGATCGAAAATGGTGGGGTTCTTCGGGAAATGGCTGAATGAGTATCCCGATCCCTATCCGCAGCGCTACCGCCTCGCTTC
>JAJZDO010000340.1 GCA_021805955.1 Acidobacteriota bacterium | reverse complement strand
AGCCATGCACCGTCCGGGGAGAACAACAACTCTACCGGAGAGGCGTACTGCTCCAATGGCACTGCGCGCACTTCATCGGGGTCATCCTGGCTTGCATCCGTGCTGGCAACACTTCCGGTCGCCTGCGCAGCTTGCGTCGCCGACTTAGTCCGCGACGCCGCGCGCATATCTGGTCCCGCAAATACAGCCAGCAGCACTGTCGCGATCACAATGGAAGCAGAGAGCTGTCGGCTCATTTCGGCTCCTCCACCGTCATCATCCGATCTGCTGGCACAGCTTCCAGCGTCTGCTCCCGACCGCTTGGCCACCGAATCTCCATCTTGTCCACTACTGCCGCCGCGCCCAAGCCAAAATGCAGCCGTCCGTCGTTCTGCGAAAGGTATCCAGAGGATGCCACACGCTCCTGCATCTGTTGCTTTCCCCCTGCAAATATCGTCACGCGAGCGCCAATTCCGTCTCGATTGCTTTTGGTTCCTTTCAGGCGTAGCTCGAGCCAGTGTCCCGTGTTGGTTGAAACGTTTCTCACCAACGTCCCGCGAGCGCCCAGATTGACGACAAACGCGCTCACCTTGCCGTTGTTTTCGTAATCCGCAAAGCAGGCTCCGCGCGCCACTGTGCGCACATTCAATACCTTGCCTGCCTGCTCCGAAACATCCTGGAACTGTCCGTTGCCAAGGCCGCGAAAGACCGTATGTTCCTGCGGAATCATCTGAATCAGTCCGCCATGAAATACCAGAATGTCCAGTTGCCCGTCGTTATCAAAGTCGTAGACGCCGGACCCCCAACTCACATACTGTGCATTGGCCTGGGAAACGCCGTTCCTCGCACCGAGATCATCAAAACCAAGCTTCCCGTCATTGAGCAAAAGTCGGTTGTAATGTGAGTCGGTCACAAACAGATCCAACAGTCCACGTCCCTCGAAATCGGCGAAAACCGGCCCCATCGCCCCGGTATTCTCCCCGTTCTGCCCATAGGCCACGCCAGCATCATTGGCGATCTCTTCAAAGGTTCCGTCGTGCTTGTTGTGAAAGAGAAAATTCTCCGTCCGATCATTGGCCACATAGATATCGGGCCAGCCATCGCCGTCGAAATCGGCCGCCGTCACTCCCATTGCCCGACCTATATACGCCCCGATGCCAGACTTATCGGTTACATCCGTAAACGTTCCATCGCAGTTATTGTGGTAGAGCCTGCTTGTATCTCCTTCATAATCGAGAGGCCCAGGGTAGTTATCCGCAGCGTAGAAGGCTCGATACTTCGGATCGAACTTCACATATCGGCCTATGAAAAGGTCCACGCATCCGTCGCGGTCATAGTCCAGCCAGGTTGAACTGATGGACCACCCATCCACCTTGATTCCAGCCTTCGCAGTTACATCCTCAAACTTGCCGTTGCCCAGATTGCGGTAGAGAATCACCTTTCCATAGCCGGTCACCAGCAGGTCTTCCAAGCCATCGTTGTCGTAGTCCGCCGCTGTCACCGCAACACCGTACATATCCGGCGCCAGTCCAGCCTGCCACGTTACGTCGGTAAATTTTCCATTCCCGTCATTGCGATACAGATGGTTGTGCGGCATCTCGGCTGGCTTTTCCTTCAGGGGATAGGGGTGCATCGAGTCGTCCAGTGGGCGGCCATTCACCACATACAAGTCGGGCAAGCCATCGTTGTTGTAGTCAAACCACAGGCACCCTGCGCCGGTTCCCTCCAGCAAAGAACCCAGCTTCCGCGAGCCGAAACTGTGGACAAAATCAATTCCCGCAGCATCCGTTGCATCTTCAAATCGAATCACCGACTGCTTTGTCGCGCTCGAAGCCGAAGTCTTCGCAGCCTCCACGGCTTTCCCAGCTGCGGCTGCCTGCCCAACTGGTGTCTGCCCTGCGGCAGCAGTCGCAATCAACAAAAGACCCACACCCCAGATACCGGCCATCACTTCTGTCCCTCCGCCCCACCACTCAAATTCACAGGAACCGTCGTCTTCAGCAATACTGCGGGAATCCGATTTTCCGGTGCCTGCTCTGGCCCACTGTGGCAACCCACGCAGATCCGCTGCTCGCCTGCTCGCGCCCAGAACCAGCCGCGCTGCGCGCGCACAATCCCTCCCTGGGCATTGAGCAATGCAAAGCGAATCGGCTTGTCCCCCGGCACCGTCACAAAGTACGAACCGTCCTCGGCAATCGGTGCTGTTCCCAGATCAACTGCGCGACCATCGGCGCCCAATGTTTCCACGCGCACCTCAGCGGGTACTGCGGCCAGATTTCCATCGCGAGAAATCCGCACATCGAGCGCCATTAAATTCGCCGTCGTCCACGGATGCAGCGCGGTTGGATGACGGCGAGGAGTTGTTCGCGGCGCAACGATGACTGGCTCGACCAGGTTCATTCCCGCCTGCGCATACAATGGTTTCAACCGCTTCGTCCCCGGCCGAAGTTCCATCAGCGAAAAGGACTGACGCGCGGTCCGTCGCGCCGAAACCACCCAATTCCCTTCGCTCACCTCTGCAAGCCCTGCGTACTCGGCTGCGGGAGCCACCACGGAGGCCTCCGCTGAAAGCGGTGAAGTGAATCGGCCCAGCGTTCGGCCATGCGTGAAGAGCACATCGCCAGCCATGCTCCCGTAGCTCAACTGCCGCCCGCCCCAGCGTCCACCCAGCTTCTGTGCCTCCTGGTGATCGCAACGATACGACTCGACGCCACTACCGTCGGAATAGACCAGGTACAGTTCCGGGTGACCGCTGGACGCGCTGGACACTACGCTGGCAGTCCCCAGTGGAAACCCAGTCTCGAATAGGATTCGGCCATCCTCGAGTACATCTTCGGCCATCACGTCCACCGGCGCGCCATCCGCTCCCAGATGCGTCAGTGGAAGCCGTTCCGTCCCGTCATATAGCGCCGCTTCCAGTTCCAACCCATGTCCGGTCTGACGCGAATACACCAGTCGCCGACCAGGAAGATACAACGGATGCAAATAATCCCCGTCCCCTGCTATCACCTTGCGCAGTTTGTGCCCGGCCAACTCAAGCTCCCAAATCTGCCAGTGATCCGCAGCCGTCTTCTTCCCGGCAAACAGAATGGACTTCCCGTCAAAACTGACATTGGCATCTGCCGAGGCGGCAAACTCCGGCACCAGCGGAGTTGCCTTGCTCGCCTGTACCAGCAGCAAATGCACTCCGTCGGGATACAGCTTGTCTGCCGCGCTCTTCCGCTCCGCAGCCACTCCAGCTTCGTGCCCGGCACCCGCTCCGGCTTCGGGCGGATACATAACCCCGGGCGCTGCGCTCACGATGATCTCCAACGAAGGTGATGCTCCGGCTGAAACACCCGATCTGGATGCAGTCGGTGCCTGCGAGTTCTGCATCGCAAATCCAGACAGTAGAACCGCTGCCGCGCAACCAATCCCCGCCAAAGGTGCAGGCTTCAGCAGCCATCCCATTTCCCTCATCTTCCGGCCTCCACCAGCGCAGCACGAACGTACGAACGACGCCCGGCCAGAGCCATCCACGGCTCCAGGTCTGTCATCAATGCGTCAAATTGCTCCAGGGTCAGCGACTGCCCGCCATCGCTCCACGCCTGCTCTGGCTCCGGATGCACCTCGACGATCATCCCGTCGGCACCAGCCGCCACTCCCACTCGCGCATACCCCGACACCAAATCGCGATAACCCGCCGCATGGCTTGGATCGACAATCACTGGTAGGCAACTTACCTGCTTCAGCAGTACGATTGCGCCCGCGTCCAGAGTATTCCGCGTTGCCGTCTCAAAGCCGCGGATACCCCGCTCGCAAAGCATCACCTTAGGGTTGCCGTGCGAGAGAATACATTGCGCGGAACGCAGCAAATCACCCACCGTGGCCACCATTCCGCGCTTCAAGAGAATCGGCCTGCGGGATTGCGCCGCGGCCTCCAGCAGTGCGTAATTTTCCATATTTCGAGAGCCAATCTGCAGAATGTCGGCATACTCTGCCACAAGCGGAACGTCTGCCTCGGAGACCACCTCAGTCACAATCGCCAGGCCCGTCGCCTCACGCGCGTGGGCCAGCATCCGCAGGCCTTCAATACCCAGCCCCT
>JAJZDO010000117.1 GCA_021805955.1 Acidobacteriota bacterium | reverse complement strand
CCCGATGCGGTAGTGCAATTAGTTTGACACTCAAGTGAGGAACTTGGCAACCGAGACTCCGAGTGTATGTCCTATTGGACACCGCCACACCCGCGAAGGTTTCATATTATCAATAATCGATTCTAAAATTTTCCGGTCGGCGCTCCGCCGACTCCTATTCAGGATCGCACCATCGCCCCATTCGCCCAATCGTTCAAGATGAATTCAAGATGAAAATCTGATGAATCTTCGCCTGGCGAACCGGTTTTACTCAGCCGGGGGAGGCAAAACTGCCGCATGCAGTACTGGATGGTCCAATCCCTCTATCTTCTGGCCAGGCTTTCCCTCCAGATCGAAGACCACCACTTCATTCCGCCCCGCCTTCAGCCATGGCGCTGGAACATATAGCGTCTTCTCAGGGCCAACATTCCAGAAGCGGCCAAGCGCGTGCCCATTCAGCCACACTTCCCCTTTATTCAGTGCGCTGGTATCCAGAAACGTGTCCCTCGGCGTCGTCACGGTGAAGCTCGCCCGACAGAAACATGCTCCGCTGCAATGTCGATCGGTATAGCGCAGCGCGCCCGGTGTCAGCATCGGCAACGAAAAGATGTCCCACCCCGTCAGCACCTTTCCCGCAAGCGTGACACTACCCACAATGCCCGCGCGCTCGCCTGGCAGAGCCGGACCAAAATTTACCCGGCCCGTATTCTCCACCAGAATGTCCAACCGCCCGTGATGCGCAGTGACATGCAGCGACAGCCAGTGCTGACCCAAACGGCGATCGATCGTTCCCACCAGTGTGCCGTCCACATACACCTGCGCGTAATCGTGCAGCGTGTCGATGGTCAGGTCGCCAGTAACAGGCCCATCCACCTGCGTGCGATACAGAATGTATCCATACGCTTGATTCAACGTCTCCATCGACATCGGCTGCTCGGAATGCATCGGAGCGGGCAGCGTCTTCCACAAGGAAACGCCCTCTGCCAGCGACATTGCCGGCACCGTCATCGTTGGAGGAGTCGTCGGTACGGGTGGCGGAGTGACGCCAGTGTCCTTCGCGATGATGTCGCGGAAGCGGTAGTACTTCGGCGTCGGGCGGCCGCTTTCGTCCAGCGGCGCGTTGTAGTCGTAGCTGGTCACATCCGGCTCGTAGTTCTCGCCGTTCGAATTGGCCCCGTTCATCCACCCAAAGCTGGTGCCGCCGTGAAACATATACATACTCACCGAGTAACCCTGGCGCAGCATCCAGTCCAGGTCCTTGGCCTGCTGGTCCCCGTCGCCGGCAGCGTGCGGCGCACTCCAATGATCGAACCATCCGTCCCAATATTCGCCGGCCATCATCGGTCCATCCGGACGCAATTGTTTCAGGGTCGCAAAACTCTTCTGCGCCTCCCCGGACCCAAAATTGATGACCGCCGGCAACTCCGGCAGCGAGCCTCTTGGAACCTGCTTCGCTCCATCCGCGGTGTAGAGTTGCGCCTTGGTAAAACCCGCGTCGATCAGCATGTGGTGGATGTCTTCCATATAGGTGTGGTCGTCACCATAGGAACCGTATTCATTCTCCACCTGCACCGCGATGATGGGTCCTCCATTGCCGATTTGCAGCGGCGCCAGTTCCTTGCCTAAACGCAGCAGCCATGCATGCGCCGCAGCCAGAAACTTCGGGTCCCTCGACCGCACCACCATGGTTGGATCTTTCAGCAGCCATGCGGGAAAGCCGCCGAAATCCCACTCCGCGCAGGAATATGGGCCCGGCCGCAGAATCACATACAGTCCCTCCTGTTGCGCTTCGCGTACAAATTCCGCGACATCCCTGTTGCCAGAGAAATCGTAGACGCCCGGCTCGGGCTCATGCCAATTCCAGAACACATACGTGGTGACCGCGTTCAGCCCCATGGCTTTCGCCATGCGCAGCCGGTCCCGCCAGTAGGCACGCGGAATCCGCGCGTAATGCATCTCGCCGGAGATCACCTGGAATGGTTTGCCATCCAGCAGAAACTGCCCGTGCCCCGCCACAAACGAATGCGGTGGAGTCTGAGCGCCAGCGACGGGCACAGTTGCAGCCATTCCGCACAGCAGTACAAGCCACGCCCATGCGCCAGGTCGAACCATCATGCCTACGCTCCCTTTTTTCCCAACGGGCGTTTCCCGCGGATGGTATCCATCCTGCGGCCTGACAGTCCGTTGGCCACCCGCCCGGTTCTCCACCCTTGGTATATCACCATCCCGGTAGTCAACAATATACGCGCCGTCCTTCGCGCTTTTGCCATAGATGGGATGGACACCGCCCTGCTTTCCAAATTTGTTTCCGTTCCACAGATTTTCCTACGCTTCCACGTCTGCTCAGGCTAGACTGATGGCCGAGGAAATCAAGCCCCGCCACGAGGAGCCAACGAAACCAGATGAACACCATGATGGAAGCAGGAGTTCAAGCGCAGCAGCCCGGCGAACCAACAGGACTCAGCCAGGTCGAACGCGTCGTCGACGCGTATGTAGCGCCCACCAAAACCTTCGCCGACATCCGCAGGGACGCAAGTTGGTGGCTGCCGTTTCTACTCGGCATCGTCGTCAGCGTCGTGTTTGTCATCTCCGTCGATCGCCAGATTGGATTCGATCAGGTGGCCCAGGCCAATATCAACCACAACGCGCAGGCGCAGGAGAGAATAAGCTCTCTGACGGACGCGCAGCGCGAACAGGCCATGCCTACCATCGCAGTTTCGACCAAGGTCATCAGCTTCGCCTACCCGGTCTTCACCCTGATTTTTGCGCTGCTCGCAGCCGCCATTCTCATGGTGAGTTTCAATTTCGGCCTGGGCGCACAGGCCAGTTACAAGCAATACGTGGCTGTCTGGTTCTATGCCGGCCTGCCCCTTCTTCTCAAGTACCTGCTGGCCGCCATCGCCATTTTCGCCGGCGCCAGCGCCGAGCAGTTCGATATCCGCAATCCGGTGGGAACCAATATCGGATGGTATCTCAGTTCTGACATTCCCACGTGGGTGCGCACCTTGTTTGCCTCATTCGATGTATTCAGCCTCTGGGCGGCAATCCTTTTGATCATTGGCTGCGCGACCATCGCCCGCGTCAAACGCAGCAGCGCAGCCTTCGTCGTGATCGGATGGTGGGCGCTGGCCATCATTGGCGGCACAGTCGCTGCCGTCTACCAGAGTTGACCATGAGCGAGTGGGTAAAATTATGCCGTCGCGACGAGCTTCCCGCCGAAGGCCAGGCGAAGGAATTCAGCGTGGCTGGCCGCACGCTCTGCGTGGCCACGCTCGGCGGTAAACCGCTGGCGCTCGACAACGTTTGTCCCCATCGCGGCGGCCCGCTGGCTGAAGGCACCGTCGAGCATGGCAAGATCGTCTGCCCCTGGCATCAGTGGGAATTCGACTTGGTCACTGGCGCAGGAACGCCGAATTTGAAAGCCGTTCCCTACGCGCTCGAGCTCGTAGGGGACGATGTCCTGGTGGAAATCTAGAGCGAATTTATAGTCTGTCCGGCGATTTGCGAGGAGGAGTCATTCTTCACGGAGTTTCTCCTGAGCTTCGTCGAAGATTCAGAACAACTCCTCGCTGTGTAAGAGTGGAACCATAGACCATCTTTGGGCTTGAATGAGGAAGTAATTTCACTACTGGAGCGAGCTTGGCCGCTGTGCACTCACGCTTTCTCCAAATCCGCTCCGATGCAATCTCCACACGGCCTTCAACGCCTGTCGCGGTAGTGGAGATGGCTGCTCCGTTCCCGTTCTTCCGGTCGCTTACGTAATCCACGCTTGACTGGATTCCGGTGGAAGTAACGCAACTCCTCCATGAACTGCGAATGACTCCGGACGTTGAAATCGTAACAGCGCTTTTACCAGAAGTGGTTCGCCTCGCCAATCAGCCGCAGCGACACTCCCTGTTTGAGCGACTTGATGGCGTCGGCGAGGGTCGGGGGAGTCTCTTCCCCATTCAAACCAACAGGAGGCTTGAGTTGATGGGCTAAGGACGAAGGCTTCAGCGATCCATTAGCTTTGGGTAAGAGGACCAGAGCTGCTGGATCAGGAGAAGCCTTCTATGAAAATGTAGGGTGAAGACCGGGTAGGCGAA
>JAJZDO010000048.1 GCA_021805955.1 Acidobacteriota bacterium | reverse complement strand
AGATGCACCCAGGAGGGAAAGGGGCCAACCAGGCCGTCGCCATTGCCCGCCTGGGATATCCCGTGGAAATGATTGGCATGGTGGGAGCCGACCTGTTTGGCGAGCAATTGCGGCTACACCTGCAAAGTGTGGGAGTGGGCGTCGCTGGCGTCGAGACGGTGAAGGGCCCCACGGGAATTGCGGCGATCACCGTCGCGTCGAGCGGGGAGAACTGTATTGTTGTCACGCCGGGCGCCAATGCCGCCGTATCGCCGGAATATGTCGAGCAGCATCGATCTCTGATTCGTAGCGCAGGCATGGTCCTGGCGCAGTTGGAGATTCCCGTCGAGTCGGTTGAACGACTGGCAGAGATTTGCGCGGAAACTGATGTTCCACTCATGTTGGATCCGGCGCCAGCGCGGGCACTTTCGTCCAGACTTTTGCAGCGTGTTCGATGGATCACACCCAATGAGACGGAAGCTGAATTTTACTCGAATCGGGGTAGCGCACAGCAATCCGTGGACGATCATGGGTCCAATGGGCCAGGCACTGCGGCCTTGCAGCAAACGGCACGTGCTGTTTTGGCACGGGGTCCGCGGAACGTAATTTTGAAGCTGGGTGCACGCGGCGCCTACATTGTTTCGGACGGTATCGAGCAGCAGGTTACCGCACCGTCTGTCGACGTGGTCGATACGACAGCGGCCGGCGATGCGTTGAACGGAGCCTTTGCAGTGGCCATCATGTCAGGGAGAATTCCATTGCAAAGTCTACAGTTTGCGGTGGCGGCCGCATCCATTTCTGTCACGCGATCAGGCGCGCAGCCGTCGATGCCGACGATGGCTGAAGTTTCAAGCGTGCTCGAGCATTAACAGTAGCTCGATCGCTATTTTTGGAGACTGCATGAATCGGAAACGCACTGAAGCATTTTCTCTAGCGGTGGTGCTGCTTGCTACCGCAATGCTGTCTGCTCTCGGAGCAGCACAAGATTCGAGGTACAGGCCTATCAGGGAGCAGATACCTGTCCCGGATTGCTTGACCCTCAGCGACGCGCACGAGCTCGCGCTCGACGGCAAATATCGTCCGTGCCCTGCAAGCACGCATGGAGCATGGCTGAAGGATATAACGCATTGGCGCACGGAACGCCGCATTCGAATCGGCTACGATGGCGCGCGCTACAGCATGCCCGCGTTGCAGTGGACACAGTCCAGCTTCGTTCAGCCGCAAATGATGGTGCAGGACCGGTATTTCTACGATCCCGTCCCCGGCAAGTACACGGTCGACAGATATCTGGACGATCTTGAAAAGCGATACGGCGGAATCGATGCGGTACTGGTCTGGTCCACCTACCCAAACATGGGAATCGACGATCGGAATCAGCAAGACATGGTGCGTTCCATGCCGGGCGGTGTGGCCGGCGTGCAACAGATGGTCGCGGACTTCCATCGTCGCGGCGTGCGCGTATTGTTCCCAATGATGATGTGGGATCAGGGAACGCGCGATCCGGGAATGCCCTGGCCACAGGCGATCGCGGAATTCATGAAGCAGATGAATGCAGACGGCATCAATGGTGACACGCAGGATGGCGTGCCGCTGGCGTTCTCATTGGCGGCGGATAAGGTGGGCCATCCGCTGGCGTTTGAGCCGGAGGGGCAGCCTTCCGATGAAGCGCTGGCATGGAACGTGATGACGTGGGGTCAATATCAATTTCCATTCGCACCGGAGGTGGATCGGTTCAAGTGGCTGGAGGCTCGCCACATGGTCAACATTTCTCACCGCTGGAACCGCAATAAGACAGATGATCTTCAATTCGCATTCTTCAATGGCATCGGCTGGGAAAGCTGGGAAAACATCTGGGGCATCTGGAACGGGATGACTCCGCGGGATGGAGAAGCCACGCGCCGGATGGCCACGATGGAACGTGGCGTGGCTCCATTTCTTGTGAGTCCGGGGTGGGAACCGATGTACCCCACCACGTTCTACGGAATTTTCGCCAGTCGTTGGCCGCTGGAAAACAAGACGGTGTGGACCCTGGTGAATCGCAATGAATACGACGTGTCCGGAAGGCAGATGACCGTTCCTGCGAAGGAGGGAATGCACTACTACGACCTGTACCACGGGGCAGAGCTGAAGCCCGACCGCGAAGATGGCAACGACGTACTGTCGTTCTCGATCGAGGCGCACGGCTTTGGCGCAGTGTTGGCAACGTTGGGCGCGGCAGACGCCGCGACACACAAACTGATGACAACGATGAAGGCCATGACGGCGACACCGCTGTCCAGTTATTCCGCGAAATGGAAGACGCTGCCGCAACAGATGGTTGAAATTTCAGCGACCAAGCCGGCAGCCAGTGCGCCGGAAGGCATGGTGCAGATTCCCGCAGCCAACTTTGTCTTCAAAGTTCGCGGCATTGAGATCGAAGGCGGCAACGATATTGGCGTCGATGTGCAATATCCGTGGGAGGATATGCCGCGGCGTTTTCACGAGCACAAGATGCACATCGATTCGTTCTACATCGACAAATATCCGGTGACGAATGCGGAGTTCAAGAAATTCCTCGACGCCTCCCACTACCAGCCGAACGACAAACTGGATTTCTTGCGCGATTGGAAAAACGGAACCTATCCCAACGGATCGGGCAACAAGCCAGTGACGTGGGTTTCATTGGAAGATGCTCGAGCATACGCGAAATGGGCCGGCAAACGCCTGCCGCATGAGTGGGAATGGCAGTATGCAGCCCAGGGAACCGATGGGCGTACCTATCCCTGGGGAAACGATTGGAATCCGCAGGCCGTGCCGGTGCCGGATACAGGCCGAATGATGGCGAGTGCCGCCGATGTGGATGCACATCCGGCAGGCGCCAGTCCGTTTGGCGTGACGGATATGGTCGGCAATGTGTGGCAGTGGACGGATGAATTTACGGATGACCACACCCGCGCGGGGATCCTGCGCGGCGGAAGTCATTATCAGCCGCAGGGCTCGATCTGGTATTTTCCGCAGGCCTATCGCAACGACGAGCATGGAAAACTGCTGCTGATGGCCCCCAGCTACGATCGTTCCGGCGGGGTTGGATTCCGTTGCGTGGTCGATGCCCGATAACAGCGAAACAGACCACTTACATATTGGTATGTCCGTGACGCATTTCTTCATTGAAGGCGGGCTTGGTGATCGCAAGCGCATCCGCCAGAACCGTGTGGTAATGCTCGGCGCGCTGCAATAGCAACGGGGTGGCTGCGGCAAACTGCGGGTTCGCTCCTAATTTGATAAACCCTTCGCCGGCCAATAGCGTTGCCGCGTGTTGCAGTTGATCCGCAGTGGTGTTCAGATACTGCGCGTCCCTGGGATCGGCGATCCACACCGGCTGACTGGCTCCCAGTACGCCGGAGAGCCAGTAAAGTTTCAACGCCAGAAAATCAGTCCGCGCCTCATCGTCGGTGTCGCTAAAGACAAACTTTTTTTGCCAACGGCTGTAGTAGCGCGTGGTGACAGGAACCGGTTGGCGATTGCCGCTCTTGATCAGTTCCATCTGTCCCTGGTCCAGCGTCTTACGAACGGCGTTGTAGATAAATGTTTCCGCGTAAGGCTGTTCGGGTGCAGCGACGATGTCGGCGAACGTGACCGTCATGCTGGCAGCGATCTTGGCATGCAGTGGGCTCGCAGTCCCATCTTCCAGGTACGCAACGCCATGAACGACGTACGTATCGGAACCGGAAGTGGAGCGATGAAACGGCCAGCGGAAATCGGCGAATCGAATCGGCAGTCCAGCCAGCGTGACATAACAATCTGGCCGCGGATTGCGAAGGCGCAGTGCGGATTCGCGCAGGTAGCTGGTCAATTCCGGCAACAGCGCAGTCTGCGTCACGTCGAAGGTGTTGCTCAACTCCAACTGAAGCGTGCGATCGCCAGCAGTGTCTGCTCTCAATCCAAAGATGAAGCAAGTTGTCGGCGCTCCGTGGAAATCCGCACCCGCGCGTGTGGACAGAACGACCAGGCCCGCGGTTTTCGCCGCAGATTCAATTGCAGAGGCAAGAGGAAGATTCATCGAAGCGGTTGAACTTTCTGTCATATTGTTGGCTACGTATCCTATGGTTTAGTTTACTAGGATTGTGGTGATACGTACGTTGCGGATGGGCCACGGCTCAGCTTCCTCGTATGATTGGAACTTGCTGGTGTTTGAAAGGAGCCAAATGACTGTTGCAATGTCTCTTTATCGCAAGGCCCGGTGTGTTGCGATTGCCGGATTGCTGCTTGTGTGGGCGAGTGCGCCCCTTCGTACGCTTGCTCAGAACTCGCTGCCCGCTGGCCAGCAAGCCAAGGTGGACGCGATTGCCCAGCAGGTGCTGGCGTCGACGGGAGTGCCGAGCGCTTCCGTTGGAATCGTGACGAATGGAAAGATCGCCTATGTGAAGGCCTACGGGAAGGCCCAACTGGATCCGCCGGTGCAGGCGACGCCGGAAATGCGCTACAGCGTTGGCTCGATCAGCAAACAATTTACGGCGACGGCCATCCTGATGCTGCAGCAACAGGGCAAGCTGAAACTCGACGATCCCATCTCCACCTGGCTGCCACAGTTGACGCGCGCCAAGGACGTAACGCTACGGGAAATTCTCTCCCACACGTCCGGGTATCAGGATTATTACGCCGAAGACTACTCCATGCTGCGGATGAAGAATCCCACCACGGCCGATGCCATTCTGGACAACTGGGGCAGGAAGCCGCTCGATTTCGATCCGGGAACGCAATGGCAATACAGCAATACCAACTTTGTTATCGCCGGCAAAATCGTGGAGATCGTCAGCGGAATGCCGGTGATGAAATTCTTGCAGCAGAATATTTTTTCTCCGCTTCACATGACGGATGTCATGAACTCCGACATGCATCATCTGGAGCAGACGGACGCGCATGGCTATATTCGCTACGCGCTGGGCCCACTGCGGCCTGCTCCGCAAGATGGCCCAGGGTGGATGTTTGCCGCGGGCGAGTTGGCGATGCCGGTGCGCGATCTGCTGCTGTGGGACATTGCGATGATGAACGAATCGCTGTTACAGCCCGCCTCCTATCGGGAGATGTTTCGCGGAGTGAAGTTGAAGGATGGCCAAGATACGCATTACGGACTTGGGGTGGAGATATCGACGCGCGATGGTCACATGGTGATCTCGCATAGCGGAGAAGTGTCGGGCTTTACCAGCGAAAACATGGTGCTGCCGCAGGATAAAGTGGCCATTGCGGTGTTCACGAATCAGGAAGCCGTGGGTGCCGCGGGAGTGATTGCCGGCAAAATTGCCGCCATGTTGGTTGGCCTGCCGCCGAACGAATCCAAGCGAAGCCTGGATCAGGCGCGTCAGATTTTCATCGGGTTGCAGCAGGGCAAAATCGATCGCTCGCTGTTCACGGTGAACTGCAATGCGTATTTCGATGCGCAGGCCCTGGGCGACTTTGAATCCAGCCTGAAACCCCTCGGCGCGCCGATTGAATTTCGCCAGACGACAAACGAGTCCCGCGGCGGCATGACCTTCCGCGCCTACGACGTGGTGTTTGCCACCACGCATGTGGTATTGACGACCTACCAGATGCCAGACGGAAAGATTGAGCAATTTATTGTTGCGCCGGCGGAATAAGAAACTAGAAGCGCAACAGGTAGGTCATCTTTAGATAGATTGTTTTGCTGTCATTCATCAGCGAGGAGTATGTGGGCGGCAGGATAGGATCGCTCGTGTTGCAAAGGCCGTTTGCATCGCGAGTACAAAGGGCACGATTTATATTGGCGAAATTCCCGATATATCCAAAGTAGATGGCTGTACCCGGATGCGGCAGATAGGTGAACAGCGCATCGGCGAACAGGTCCTTCGAATTTGCCGCGCTGGTGTATTGCGGGTTGGGCAGCGTCGAAATATATTGTCCGATCAAATTGAATGAAATCGATTTTGTCATCTGATAGTTCCAGCGCGAAATAAGTTCGTGGTTGTCGTAGACGACAGCGTTGTTCGACGGGTTGGTGAAGTGCGTATAGACGTAGCTGTTGTTCAGGTCGATCGACCCGATCGGCTTCACTTCCAGGTTCAGGTTGGGAGAAGTCACGTTGACCGGATCGGGGCCGCTATTGCTTGGCGGGGAATAGTTGATAACTCTGCCTGTGTAGACCCCGCCGCCGACAGCAATGTAAGGCAACGGTGAGCTGTAAAAATTTACGCCGCTGGTATGGCTGTGGTACTCCACGTTATGAGTTAGGATGGTGTAGTCTACGGGGCGTAGCCGGTCCTGGCCAAGGTCAATGTTGGCGGAAATGGACGTTCGGTATTTGAAGGTCGCGCTGTATGCCGGATTGACATAAAAATCGAGCGGCAACCCAGTATGGTCCCAGATGCGTTCGCTGTAAATGCTGGGACCATCCGACAGCACCCATCCATGCTTTGGCCGAAAGGTATAGGCGTAATAGCCGTTTGGCTCGCGAACATCCGGCCGACGGAAAAAGCCCGTGTCGGTCACATATCCAGCCGCTGTATCGTTGTAGGCAACCCACCAGTTTGTATGCAGGTCGGAGTAATTGAGTTGTTGCGAATACACTTGTCCGCTGCAAGTCAAGGTAAGCACTTCGCAGGCCTGTTCCCCAGACGTGCTGTTGCTTATATTTTTTGTTTCCGAAGTAATGGCCTGGCCGGTCAACGTCCAGCGGTTTTTCAAGCGGACCCGATAATCGAGGCCACCGGCGCGATTGTAGGAGCCTAAAAACTCCCGATCGGCATACATTAGGCCGACGTTCGACAAGGCGCCAACGTCGCGGTTGACTCGTCCGATAGAAACGTGGGCGCGGGTCCCGAACTCAGGATTTCCTGGAGGAACCGCCTGGCCCGGATTGCGATCGTCCACGCCCAGGATGCCCAACGCCCATGGGCCCAGCTTTCCCGTAAGTCGCGCCCCAAACTGAGGCAACACGATATTGTCGGTGTAATACAAGCTGATAGGGGTCATGAAGTAACTGCTGTTCTCAATGAAGAACGGCCGCACCTCTGGAAAGTATGGCGGAAAACGCTGGTTGGGTGTGGCCGGATTGTCGATGCCAACCTGGCTGAAGTCCGGATTGAGAGTTGTGTCCAGTACCAGGCTGTTGTGCAGAATAAACTTTGCGTCCAGCCCGGCATAGGCTTGCAGATGTTTGTGTTGGAAATAGGGGTTAACCGGATTGACGGTATTCAACTGGCGCAGGTTGCGGCCCAGCACGTACGGTTCGAACTGCCAGTTTTGACCGTGCGCTATATTCATAAAGCCGTCGGCCTCGATGTCCTGAGTCAGTCGTCCAGCTACGTTATGCGTGTTCTTAGGCCAGAACACAGATTCATTGTCATGCGATATGTTGCGTTGCAGGATGATGCCCCAGGTCCGCATCTGGCCAGCGGCAGCCCTGGCAAAATACAAGCTGGCAAATGGAATTCGCATCAGCACGACATATCCAGATGGGGTGCGTTTGCCCCACGTGTCCCAGACGGTATCGAAGGAATAGTCGGCACCGGTCTGCTCGCTGTAAAGGGCATCGGCTTGAATGCCCAGCGCATTGGTTTTGAAGATGAATGCACGGCGCTGATCGTGGAATGTGTCAAGAAATATTTCAACGTTATCGTCGTCGCCCAGGGAATCTCGGGCGAGCATGTGCGCGCGGATGAGTTTCGGCGTTTTGTCGTGACAGACGAAAGCGGCATAAAGGTATTTGTGCGTGTATCCCAGATAGGCCGTCGTGGGCTCGGTCGAGGGCTTGCCGTCGTCGGGATAGCGCTGCACGAAATGGTTGATCCGCAACATCTGCCGCGCCGCCCGGGATGCGAGCGGGGAAACCAGAAAGTCGCTCAGCTTGGGCTCTGCATCCAGCATGGGAACGGTGACGTGGGCGGCATGGCGGACAGAATGTTGGGTCGCAGCATGCAGGGATGGTTCAGGCGCCGACGGCAGCGAAGACGACGTAACCTCTTTATCTGCGCTGTCGGAGGCAAACGTGCGAGTGCAGCAGCACAGAAGGATCACCAGCAGCGGCAAAATCAGATGCCTGAATAGATTTCGGCACATCAACTGATTCAATTGTCTTTCAGTTTCGATTGCATTGACCCTATATCCATTGTAGGGGACTGTGCGAGCGCGCTGGATTGCCTGCGGAAATTTTGATGCCGAGGTTCGCGCTGTAGATAAGGACGCTCGCAACGCATAAACGCGAGCTGCAGCTGTCTTCAGAATAGAAGATTCTGTTTGCGCGGCGGTTCCAGGCCAAAATGCTGGTACGCCAGTCGTGTAGCGACTCGTCCGCGCGGTGTGCGATCAAGAAAACCAATCTGGATCAGGAATGGTTCATACACCTCTTCCAGCGCGTCCTCTTCTTCCGCTAATGCTGCCGCCAATGTATTCAGGCCGACCGGCCCGCCATCGTATTTGTCGATGATGGTGCGCAGCAGGCGACGATCCATCTCATCGAAACCATGCGCGTCGACTTCCAGCAGGCTCAGCGCTGCCATGGCTGTCTCTCGATCGATGTGCCCGCTGGCGCGAACCTGGGCGTAATCGCGGACGCGGCGCAGCAAGCGGTTGGCGATGCGCGGTGTGCCGCGGCATCGCATGGCAATCTCCGCCGCGCCATCGTCGTCAATCGGAACGTTGAGCACTTCCGCCGAGCGATGCACGATGATGTGCAGTTCTTCGTCGGTATAGAAATCCAGCCGCAGCAGAATTCCAAACCGAGCCAGCAAAGGAGACGCCAACAGTCCGGGACGAGTGGTCGCGGAGATAAAGGTAAATGGGTGCAAATCCATCACATGGGTACGCGCGGCCGGCCCCTGGCCGATGATGATGTCCAGCTTGTAATCTTCCAGCGCGGTGTACAGCTTTTCCTGCAAGGCCGGCTGCAGGCGATGAATCTCATCCAGGAACAGCACCTGGTGCTTCTTCAGGTTCGTCAGGATTGCAGTCAGGTCGCCTTGAATCTGGATCGCGGGCCCGGAGGTTTGCTGGAAACCGACACCCAGCTCATTAGCAATGATATTGGCCAGCGTTGTTTTTCCGAGGCCCGGAGGTCCGGACAGAAGAACGTGATCCAGCGCCTCGCCGCGATTGCGCGCCGCCTCCAGCGCAATTGCCAGTTGCTCCTTTGCCTTGCGCTGGCCGATAAACTCATTCAGCCGCTGTGGACGCAGCTTCAGGTCGAGCGCAAGGTCGTCCTCAACGGGCTCGGCGGAGACGATGCGATCGGATGGGCGATTCAAGTCCATGCAAGCGGATGGTATCGTGACCGGCGGTTGGATGCAATGCTACCCAGGTTGGCGCTACAGCTACTTTGGATGAGCGAGGCTGTTTGCCAGTTTCTTCACGTACATCGTTTCATGGAACGGCGGCAACCAGGTCGTGTAATGAATCGGGGGATAGTTGGCCCGGACAAAACACCACGAAGGAGGAGGGAACGAAGGATTCTTGAACCATGGGAACAGGATGAAAAATTTGGGATCGATCGCTGGCGCAAGGTTTGTAAATCCGTCCCTACATTCCTGAGGGATCGCAGTAGAATGTGCAGAGTTGTAAGCTCCGGCAGGGACTATGATCCGTGGCTCATTGATGTGGCCCCCGTTTTCAATCTGGATCCACCCGTCCGACGGGAAACCTGCTTGAATTGACTTTCTGGGCACTCCTGAACCTTCAACTATCTGGATGGCGCGCACCTGAGCCCGAGATTCTGCATAAAAATCATGGGTACCCGCAATTGAATACACGGCGAATAGAAAAAGCATCACCACGCTGACAGCCGGTAGCTTCGGGCCGATCCGCTCCTGGTACAGCTTGAGTAGGATGACAATGATGGTGGGAACCAGACCCACGAGATACCTGTCCTGGATTAGATCGAAAGCTCCCCGGGGCATCAATAAGAGAACATAACTCAGCGAAAATGGACCGAGAATCCATATAGTTTCGTTCCATGATGATCCGGGGCTGGCTGGGCGACTCGATTGATTTCGCTTTCGGCCGATTTCCTGTTCCAACATGATAAGGGCGGGTGCAATCACGGCGAGAGAAAAAGCGAACCGTATCCACACACTTATTGTGACAGGTGTGCCGAACATGCCCGGTACGAGGCTGGATTGCTCTGTCAAAAGATACATTAGCCAAGGCATCAACCAGCCATCCATTCTTCCCAGTGCATTGGCGAGAAGTTCGAACCCAACGAGCAAGAGGATGACGCTGCCAATTCGCAGCCAGGTGCTTCGACCTAAGTCGCGCGCCGAAGGTAGCCATGCTACGGAGAGAGGAAGGATAATGAGGAGCAGGCAGAGAACCATCTTGACTAGTTGTGCGGCCAGATGGGGGAAAGTCATCCAGGTGATCCGTGCCCAAATAATATGTTCTGGCACAGAGTATGGCTGGCTGTTGAACCAATGCAGAAACATCAGTACACCGATGAAACTGGACAACCACAGTGCTAGCCCAGTCACCTTCATGCCGCGGCGCCTTCTCAGCAGCCACGCCGTCGATGGAACCATGATCAGCGCTCCCAGCCAAGCAATCTGCCGCGCCGTTCCTCCGACCACATTGAGCGCCGTCGCACAGGTCAGCCAAATCACAGCAGCTTTGTCGCTCGAAGTTATGACTGCCTCCTGGCACATGTACAGACAGACAAAGATGATGAACATGCCGGGCACGTCGGTCATGAAGCTAACAGCCGAGGGCATGAAAATCGGCGAAAGTGCGAACGCGAGGGTTCCGAAAATCGCATTGCCGGAATTGATGCCGAAGCGCCGCAGAATCTGGTGCAACAAGTACACGGTCGCCGCATCAATCGGCAGCATCGACAAACGTATGCCAGTGAATGAAAAGCCGAAGATCTTGATGAACAAAGCGCCCCACGGAATTAACCATCCCAGCATGGCGGTCGCCCAGCCGTTGTAGAGGATGTGTCCTGTGCGCGCAAATTCCAGGGCGGTTTTGTCGTAAGAAAACTCATCGCTATAGGGCATGTTTGCGACGGGATACGTGAGGACTGCACAGGCCGTAACAATCAAAACGCACAACAGTGCATTCCTCTGCGATTGAGAAGTCTCGCCCGATGCAGTCGGGACGACCGCTGCTGTTTCCTCGATGGATATGTGCTCTCTCTGCATGGATGTATCCGCAATCATGCGTTAAAGTTCCTCACGGATAGAGCCATATTGCGACCCATGCGCACACTCTCGGCAATGCCGCGGTCCTCGGGGTAGTAGTAGCAGGTATCCGCAATCTGCAGCCCACGGATTGTCGTTTGTATTGGAGGAATCTTCGCCGCAAATCCCGGTTCGCAAACCGGCTGGCCATGTCGAAGACGCGCTACCTTTACGTCAAGAATGTCATCTTGCTTGAGTGTTGGATTGATCCGCTGCAAACACGAAAAGGCTTCCTCCCGCAATCTTTCATCTGGCCAGGAAAATTTCGCGTTCGTGACCGGCATGTAATAGGGAACATACACAATTGCGTTGTCTCCAACGTTCCTTAGGTTTGAAAACTCGATGATACCGGGTATTTCCATGCCATCCTCCGAAATGTTGATCCAGAAGTGTGGGCTTATCGACCGTTTCAGTTTCAAAATGACGCAAATCACCCCGATGCTGTGAATGGCTTGGTAACGCGCCTTCCATTCAGGTGGCAGGTCCGGTACCATTCCGGGGACCAGCGGGATCGGAACGGTAGATATAACGGCATTTGCGGGGAAGTGTCTTGCAGCCGTGGCGACACCGGTCACTCGACCGTTTTCGGTCACGACCCGCCTTACAGGTGCATCCAGATGCAATCGCCCACCACGCTGATCAATGGCATGCAGCAGTGCGTCCACCAAGGTTTTGGAACCTCCATCGATGTAGCCGAGTTCCTCTTGCAGGATGTTTTTTCGCGACCGTCCAATCCTGCGAATTCGAGTCCATATCCAGGCAGCGGAGATGTTGTTCGCGTATTCGTAGTACTTGAAATCCAGCAACGGATGCCAGAACTGATCGTAAATGTCTTTTCCACAGTAGCGAGTGATCCATTCTCTAGCCGACTGATTCTCCAATGCAGGCCAATGATCGCGACACGTGCATGCAAGGATAAAAAAGCCGTATCGCAGCTTGCTGATCAAGCTGACTCCGGGAAGACTCAGCAGAGAAATCGGATCGCCCCAGTGGCGTAGTTCACCCTGAGTGAAGAAGCCCATCGTTGTGGGCACCCAACGCAATTTGTCTGCAATACCGAGGTCGGACATGAGTTGAAATGTTGGACGGTCTGTCCGGCACACAAAATGATAGAAGCGTTCAATCGAAATCCCGCCGAAGTCAAAGTGTCCGGCCATACCGCCAGGCTCAGCAGAGGCTTCCAGGATGTCCACTTCATATCCTTCCAAAAGAGCCTGGTATGCAGATGCCAATCCCATCACGCCCGCGCCAATGACCACGACATTGGACATCAAACAGATCCTCGTCAGCCATCGTGGTCGCTGATCTGTAGATAATAGAGAAGTTTAGTCTAGCAGTCACCTCCGACAGTTGAGACTGATCCGTCGATAAGGTTTGGAAGGAGGAGTTTCCTGGCGTGCGTTTTGACCCCCGGGGACTACTCTTAGCCGCAAAGCTGATCTGCGGAATGGGCAGCACCACGATGAGAACCACTCCCGGCGCATGATCGGCCAGTCCTCATCCTCTTCCGGAATAAACGCGATCTGCTCCGGCATCCGCCCAAGTGGGCAAAGTCGTCCATCCGATCGCCGCCCAACGCATTCAGCACCACGAAACTTTCCACCGTCGTGGCCGCGTCGTAGCCGCGCTCCCGCTGCTTGATATGCACGTGTTGCCGCACCCTGGCCGACACGCCTAGAGAGCGGAACTCCTGCACCGCCAAGGGCACGCCACCCCATGCAG
>JAJZDO010000784.1 GCA_021805955.1 Acidobacteriota bacterium | reverse complement strand
AAATTCCCGATGAGAATTCTTGATAAATTCGAAATTCCAAATAGACATGAGGGTCGAAAGGCCGATGAGGCTTGCCAAGCAACCAGCGTTCCCAGTCCGTGTCCTGTTCCTGAAGCATCGACGGCCGGTCATAGAGCCAGTGCTTCCACTCCATGTGTTCATCCATTTCCATGTGGTCCGTCCGTCCCGTGTCTACCTTGCGAAACCGCCAGCGCTCCTCATTGACATTCCATTCCTGCTCAATCTGAACGACGCTGCCGATGCGGCCAGAGCGGACAATGTCACGGATTGCAAGGTTGTAAGGCTGGCTGCGGTGTTGTGTTCCCATCTGGACAATCTGTTTAGACGCCTTCACAACATCGCGGGCCTGAATGGCCTCACTCAGGACATTCGCAAACGGCTTCTCGACGTAGCAATCCTTGCCGGCACGAACAACTTCAGTACACAGCTTGGCATGTTGAAAATCGGCAGTAGCGATCATCACTCCGTCGATATCGCTATGGGCCAGCAAATCCTCTGAATATTTGTAGCTTTGCGGTTCCAGACCAAACGCTTTCTTCACCTGGGCAGCACGTGCTTCGCGGGCGAGACTCCAGATGTCACACACCGCGACGGTCTCGACAGGAGTTTGCTTGCCGGCAAGTTGGACCATTGTGACATGGCCGGCACTTCTTGCGCCGCATCCCAGTTGGGCCAGGCGGATTCGGTCATTCGCTCCCAGTATCCGGGCATATGATCGCGCTGTCATCCCCGCTGCAAGCACTGTGCCTGTTGCCTGTTTCATAAACGTACGACGGTCAACCCCAAAACTCGACTTATCATTCATCACTCACCTCTTCTTTGGCAGATAGTTCATTGAAATACCGTCCACACATTTCAGGTCCTAACATCCCTAGCTTCCAGGCGGTGCGCAGCGCGTTCTTTCCCTGCTTTCTTTAATTCATAAGATGATTTGCCGCCTCACTTTTTCGAACCGACAAGTTCTCTATACCCTCTCAAATAAACGTGCCCCAATAGCCCCGATGGAAGCGGCTGAAGATTCTTCATGTCCTGAGGAGTAAAGCGCTCACCATATCGCTGATTTAGTAGTCGATAGTCTGGCAACGCTCGCCCAGCCATCTCATTGATTGCAAGATTTCCCACGATGATCCGCAGATGGTTTTCTCCTGGCTGAAGGAACCTTGTTACATCTACTTCATAAGGCGGGTGCCAAATACTTCCAGCAAGTTTTCCGTTGACGTAGACATGGGCGGCTTCCCTCACCGGGCTTTCAATGAGCGCACGCAGCTCCGAACTGGAATGCTCCGGTGGAGTGACGATCACTCCCGGCCCAAAGTCAAGATGCACAATGGTTCCTGGGTATCGCAGTGACTTCGATACCTGAAATGCTTTTTCATAAGCGACCTGCCCGGAATAAAATCGCGTCGATCGATCTTCCGCCCAGGAATGCAATGTGGAATAGTTTGTAGATCGATTTTCCTGAAGGAAATCTATCTTCCAGTTCGCGCTGAGGTCCATGGGTTGAGGCAATGACTGTAAAGCAGGAGCTTTCGGCACCGAGTTTAACCCATCCGATAAAAAGACCAGAATGCGCGACTCATAGGGTTGCAGTGAAATATTCAATGAATTCCTGTCCGCAGCCCACGTTACAGCGCCAGAATCTGAGTCCCACCATTGCGCAGTTCTTGCCGTAACACGAAATGTCGCCGAAAATCTTCGAGTTTGATTGCTGGTATTGACCAGAAAATACAGATCACCATTGGCGAGTTTGCGGTGGACAAATCCGACATCATGGGTCTGCGGATCCATGACGACATCTGGCTGGAATGCACGGGTAAGAATCGAGCCTAGCTGCGATTCATCTGCTATGAAATGTCCCGATGCATTGCTCGCTCCAAACAGCTTTATCGTTAGTTGGTGTATTTCTGCGGTTTGTACCTTTGCATTCATCAACCCAGGCGCAACGGAGGGCAGGGTCCGGGTCGCGATCACGATACCTCCATGCTGCGCATACGACTGAATAGCACGATAGGTCGAGAGTGGAATTCTTGTAATGCCAGGCAGGATCAGCACCCGATAAGGTATGCCGACCTTCGCAATTGCAGTTGCGTCGATGTAATCGAAGTTGAAACCAGCGTCGATAATCTGCGGGATTATATTCGGGCCGAGAAGCGTGTGCATTTGGTCGCTGACCGAAATATTGCCCGACGTGAAGTTTGCCCAGGCATCGTCGGTCGGTAGAAGAACCGCAACGTCGTTGACTTGGCTTCCCTGGCGAAGCACATAGCTGACCCGCTGTAGGTAGCGTGTGACTTGCGGCATGACAAACCACCATGGATTGTGATCATCCCAGGCTCCCGCGGCATAAAAACTCCATCCAGGGTCGACCGCCGAGGGCGGAGAATACGGCCAGCCATGCCCGATCAGCTGGTTGATGCCATTCAGAAAATCAAGGTCGGCCTCCACCTTCAGGTCGAGTGGCGTTCCACGAAAAGCGGGAGAGTGCAGCCACGTCCATGTTTCCGCGGATGTAACGGGTCGACCGTACAGGTGGTTGGCTGAGGAGGCCCAGCGGGTTTCCGAGAATTCCCGCCAGTGATAACTTTCTCCCTCAGCAAGATCAACCAACGAGTTGCTGGACAAGATGACAGGTGGAGTTCCGTAATTCTGCGATCGGAAGCGTGTGCCATGCTGTGCTGCCCAGGTGCGAATCGGCGTCAGATAGTTTTCTTCCGCCAGCTCCGTCAGTGTCTGGCCCCAATCGTGACGCACCGCGCGCGTAATCGACCCCATGTTTTCCACAAGGGCTGGAAGATACGGGGTCAGATCATAGCCGCGCTTTTGTCGAAATTGCTGGAGGAAATCTGGCGTCCAATTGGCGCCGTAAACTTCCAGGCTATCGCTGAAAACTGCATAGGGAGGATGTTTTCCAAAGGCCGCAAGCAGCGGATCGCCAACCGTACGCAAATGATCTTCAATTGCGGCGCGGTCATAGGGATCAAGAACAAATCCGGTCGCGCCGACAGCCGGCCGCTTGACCATTTGGCCCGTGCGGCTGGAGAGAAAAAACAATGCCGTCTCCTGTTTGTGTGGCCCGTGGCCAATTTCCAGGCGGCCATTTTCTATTTCCAGCGGCAGGGGTCGAGGCTGATATTTGCGAAAGTCTGTTCCATCGCCGTCAGCCTGAAAGACCGCGAGCAGTTTTTCCCCAGCGCTCATGGCTGGAATGGGAATGGAATCGGCGCCGCCTGAGATCGGCACTCGAACAACGCGCAGCATTCCAGCGGCAAGGGACACTGGCAGATAGGCGCCTCCATATGGCCATCCACTCGTGAGCGTCAGGTCGACCCGCATCCCCTCGGCGCGTCCTTCGCTTGCTGCAAAATGGAGTGCATCCAGAAAACCGCTGGAGAGGAAGGGCAAATTCTGAATGCCGCTCGCGGCATCGTCCAGCGCCATTGGATAGACTGGCAGGATTTCAAATCCCCCAATTCCAGCGGCCTTCATCGCCTTAATTTCCCTTGCCAGTTCCGGCTTGGTGACAGCCGCGCCGAACCACCACCAGCGCATCATGATCCGTGAATCGCCCGGAGGGGTGAGGAACTGCTGTCGCACTTCTGTGACAGAAGGATTTGTCATGCTGGGAAGTTGTTGCGAAAAAGCAGGACTCAACACGAAAAACAAGGACAGGACCAGCCAAACAATCCCATGAAAGAACTTGCCACCCTGTCTCCAGGCGACCATCTGAAACGGGAAATTCGAAAATGTATTCATCCGGGTCAAATGAATTTCCTGGTTGGGGACGCCTTGATCTTTATGCAACGCCCATAAGCTCTAACAATGATCCGGGCCGTTCCATTCGACGCACCCGGAATCGCTTCGTGGCTCGTATCGGCCAAACTTGTCTCACTGGCGCTCATCCGTGCCTATCCTTACTTGCAAGCGGGGCAAGAATCTGTTGGCCATAGGCAAGAACGCAGCCCGGCGAAAGTGGACGGGTTTCCCCCAGAAACTGCGGTGGACGGCCCGTTCCCTTTGCCGCTTGCGGGTTGGTGACACCCCACTCTGCG
>JAJZDO010000228.1 GCA_021805955.1 Acidobacteriota bacterium | reverse complement strand
TTCCGCCGAGCAAGTGATCGAAGCCAACCAGGCGAGTTGCGATTACATTGCCTACGGGCCAATCTTCCCCACAGCATCGAAAGTCAATCCCAATCCGGCTGTGGGCCTTGCTGGACTGAAGGCAGCACGGGCGCTGACTGCAAAACCTTTGGTTGCGATCGGTGGCATTACTCGCAACAATTGTCGAAGTGTACTCGATGCCGGGGCGGATTCCCTGGCGGTGATTTCGGACTTGCTGCCTGCGAGTGGAAATGGAAACGTGAATCAAAAAAACTCGCGCCAGATTGCGGAAGAATTCCTTGCACTATTGGACTAAGGTCGCCAACTACTAGGAAATCGTTGCTTACGGTACTATCGAGCTACGCAAATATTGCTGTCAAAACTGGCCTTCATTCGGACTGCAAAGAGAACACTGGGAGAAACCTCTCAACATGGTAAAACTCGGGGCGATCAAGCCTATGTCCGCGCTTCTTTCGGAAGCGCACAAAGAGGGCGAACACGAACTGAAGCGGGCGCTGGGCCCATTGAACCTGATCACCCTTGGAATCGGAGCCGTCATTGGCGCGGGCATCTTCGTCCTGACAGGCCAGGCGGCTGCGATTCACGCAGGCCCTGCCGTCACCCTCAGTTTCATCGTGGCTGGCATCACCTGCGCATTTGCCGGCCTTTGTTACGCTGAGTTCGCTGCGCTGATCCCCATTGCCGGCTCCGCCTACACCTACGGCTATGCTACCCTGGGCGAATTTGTTGCGTGGATGATTGGCTGGGACCTGGTGCTGGAATATGCCTTTGGCGCGGCTTCCGTCGGTTCCGGCTGGAGCGGTTATCTGGTCAGTCTGCTGCAGGATTTTCATATCTATATTCCGCCGCAGCTGACGACAACTCCCGGCGATATATTGTACTTGTACAAAGCCCACTGGCTACCGATGGGCTCACTGCCCCTGGGCATTAACACGGCGGGCATGCAGCATGTCACCGGGGTCTTCAACCTGGTCGCCTTTCTCGCCATTCTGGTTGTCACCCTTGTCCTGGTCGTGGGAATTGAGGAATCGGCCAACCTAAACACGGCCATGGTCTTGATCAAATTAGCTGCAGTCGGCGTATTCCTTGTCATCGGGGCCGGCTTCCTGCTGCATCATCCCCATCTGGCGAAGATCAACTGGCATCCCTACATCCCACCTTCGGAAGGTCCGGGCCGCTATGGAATCGGCGGCATTACCGCTGGAGCCGCCTCCATTTTCTTTGCCTATATCGGCTTCGACGCTGTCTCCACAGCGGCACAGGAAGCGAAGAATCCGCAGCGCGATATGCCGATCGGAATTCTGGGCACGCTGGTGATTTGTACCCTGCTCTACATTCTCGTCTCCGCTGTAATGACAGGCATGGTGAGCTACAAAACATTGAATGTGTCCGATCCCATGGCGGTCGCGATCGACGCAACTGGAATTGCATGGGGAAGCATCCTGGTCAAAGTGGGAGCCGTGTTTGGACTCGCCACTGTAATGCTGGTGATGCTGCTGGCGCAGAGTCGAATTTTCTTTTCCATGTCTCGCGATGGACTGTTGTGGAAGTGGGCCGGAAAAATTCATCCACGATTCAGGACCCCCTACATTTCAAACATTGTGGTCGGCGTCATTGTGGCCTTCTTGCCCGCCCTGCTGCCGATCGGCAAGCTGGCGGAACTGGTGAATATGGGCACATTGCTGGCGTTCGCCATCGTCTGCGCCGGCGTATGGATTCTGCGGCGACGCATGCCCGATCTGCCCCGTCCTTTCAAAACTCCGTGGGTGCCCCTGGTACCGATTTGCGGCATTGTGACCGCTCTCTATCTGGTATGGACCCTTCCCGCACTGACGAAAGAAGTCGTGGTCGCGTGGCTGCTGATCGGCCTGATGATTTATTTCACCTACAGCGTGAAGCACAGCAAGGTGCAAAAGGCATTGGGCACGGCGCGCAAGTAGCAGCCAGCGCGACCAGGTGAGGACGTTTCGATTGAGCGTGGCGATGCCCGCAGAGCATTTCGCCGAACTTTCTCGCACTCTAACGATTGGCAACACGCTTCGTCCGGGTGGCTTTGGCTGGAAGTCTCGGCGGCAGCGCTTCAGCCATTTTGAATGCCGCAGCGGATTCCGCTTTCAGCAGCGTCTTCGCTGAAGTTGACCGAAGCCTGACATACCAATTCGCAAGAGAAGAAATGGAACGGCTCTCGTCTTCCGCTTGGCCAATCATTGCGCCGCTGATTGCAGCTCCTTCGGCTGTGTTCAAGAATTCACGGCACGTCCAATCATCCTAAAAACGGCAGTCGGAATGCGTCGGAATGGCCAACTGGTTCAAAGCAAAAACGGTTGCAAACATTGAGGATTTCACCCTTTTGGTCAGATGCGGAGCAGTGCAAAGTGCCGCCGCAACAACCCCTTGCCGCTCCCCTACGCTTTTAACTGCCGTTTTCAGGATCATTCATTTCAGTAACTCCTTGAATTTCTCAAGTGCAGTTCCGTAGCGAACGAGATTGCGCCCTGCGATGGACCGTATTTCCCTTTCTCATCTTGTCCAGAATCCCAACAAGATGAGAAAGAGAGCGGGTACGGTGAGTGCTTCCCTGCATTCCGAGCGGGCCGGGGAACATGGTGGAAACTACAGGACCACGCGAGTAAGATCGCTTGTCTTCGTCTAGTTCGGCAATGACCAGATTTGGTCCGGCTGATTGTGTCCGCAAGCCTGCAGACTCAGGGATTGAGATGAATTGTCGAGGCCGCCGGCAGTGAGACACCGACCATCAGCACTCGTAACATTTCCGAGCAGCGTGTATTTCCAGTGTTGCGCCTTGCTAGCGGAACATGCCTGCATCGTCGGTTTCCCGTCTGCGACGGCCAAACATGTCCCGGCAGACTTCAAGGCCCCGCTAGAAGTGATTGTCCAGGTTTCCGCCGAAGTCCCGGCACAATCTTCGACGCTTCCTGTAGCAGCCAGACAGCGGGTATAGCGATCCATATCCTCGCGATGCCTATCGCCTGCAACCATGACGATCGTACCGGTACGCGTGGGCGTGCCGCAGGAAGGTGTCGCGCGAATTCGCCAGATCATAGTATCGTGACTGGCAACGCTGGCCTGCAGCGTGGATGTTGCGGGTTCATTCACCCCGCTCCAAAGATTGCGCGCTGCCAGACTGCATCCTGCCTTCGCCGCAAAGCCAAAATCTGCAGGATGCAGCGCGACCTGAATCGGCGATGACCCATGATTCAGCACTGCGATCGCATAGTCGCCGCCGCTTAGCTTCTTGAATAAGACATCCATGCTTGGATTCCGCCGCACCAAGTTCGCCGTCTTGCCCAACGCATCCTGATCGACCGCCAGGACGGCCTTGTTGCTGAGAATCGCGATTGCCTCTGGGCTTAGCTTTTCGAGATCGGAGCTAAGGATCAACGGCGCCGACATCATCGACCACAATGCCAGTTGACTGCGGGTTTCAGGCAGACTCGTGCCATTATCGCCGCCGATGATAAAATCCGCGTCGTTCCAGTTGCCGGGCTTCTGGAACCTACCCAGCGGAAGGTTGTAGGAGTAATTCCAAAGCACGCTATGGAAGCGCGGATTGTCGGGTTTCTTAGGATCGAAGGTAGCGACATCCGTACCTTCACGCCAGAGCTGACCGTATCGCTTAACCCAGCGAAGGACATCGTACCAATCTGGGGTGCCTTGGAAATATGCCGGGGCAGATTCCGAGAAAACAATGGGTCGGCCAACTTTCTTCAATGCCGCATTTTCTGCTGCATAGGCCTTGCGGTAGGACTCGGCCTTGGTGCTACCTGCGGGCACATAGATGTTGCAGCCATCCAGCTTCAGATAGTCGACGCCCCAGGACGCAAACAGACGAGCATCCTGGAGAAAGTGGCCGTTGCCGCCGCCATCGGGCACACCGCTGCCGGCAAATTTGCCGCACGTTTCATAGCCGGCGTCCTCATAGATGCCGAACTTCAGACCCATTCCATGGATCGCTTGGGCGATCGGCTTCATTCCTTGTGGAAAGCGTTGCGGATCGACCTGCAGGTTGCCGTGAGCATCCCGGTCCTTCTGCATC
>JAJZDO010000643.1 GCA_021805955.1 Acidobacteriota bacterium | reverse complement strand
CACTCCGCATCGAGACCGTCGAGCTTTGTTTTCAGACAGCATTTCCTCGCTGAACGCGGTGTGCGCAGACAGCCTTCTTCCCCTTCGGATGGAGTAGTACCTCCGAAAGATGCCCGATCATGTCACGTCCAACTACCAATTTGGTCCCGAACCCGCCGAAAAAGCCCAAGCCGCGCGACCCGGTCGCTTCCGGCGAGCGCGATGCGGCCGTGAACCGGCAGGCCGGGCATAATTACTTTTTGCTGGAGAAGTTTGAGGCCGGGGTCGTGCTGCGCGGCACCGAGGTCAAGTCGATCCGCGAGGGCAAGGCCAACCTGCGCGACGCCTACGGCCTGGTGAAGGATGGGGAGGCATTTCTGCTGAATCTGCACATCGGTCCCTACTCCCACGGCAGCTATACGAACCACGACGCGGTGCGCACGCGCAAATTGCTGCTGCACGGCGAGGAAGTGCGCAAGCTGCTGGGCAAGGTGCAGCAAAAGGGCCTCACGCTGATTCCGACCCGGCTCTACTTCCGCAGAGGGCGCGTGAAGTGCGAACTTGCCGTGGCCAAAGGAAAACAGACCTGGGACAAGCGCGAAACGGAGCGGCGACGTGAAGACGATCGCGATGCGCGGGCCGCCATCGCCGCCAGCAAGCGGCGCAATGCGTAGTGCGCCTGCACAAAAGAATCGTCACCAACCGAAATTTGAAAGGAACTTGAACTCTGAATGAAAACTGAACTGAAATTTGAAGCTCTCCAGTCTCTTCCAGCCGAACTCCTGGTAGTTCTGGCCGCCGACGCATCCACTTCCAAAGACAAGAATGCAGTCGCCGAGCCGATTCTGCTGACCAACGACTCCACTGTCGCCAACGCGGACAAACCGGTGTTAAAAAGCGGCGAATTTACAGCCAGCGCGTGCGAAACGCTGCTGTTCTACGGGCCGGCAGAACTGAAGGCCAAACGGCTTCTGATCGTCGGCGTGGGAAAAATCGGGAAAGTTTCGCTTGCTGAAATTCGGAAGGCCGCTGGAACGGCTGTGCGCTTCGCCAAGCCGCGCAGCATTCGTCAGGTCACATTCGTGGTACCGGAATACGACGGATTGGATTTAGCCGGAGCCGCTCGCGCAGCGGTCGAGGGCGCGTTTGTGGGTGACTTCGATCCGGACACGTATCGCTCGGACCGCAAAGATCGCTCCATCGAGCAGTTCACCGTGGTCGCTCCCGCGAACGCGGACAAGAAAGCGATCGAGGCGGCGTTCCGAGACGGCGTGATTCTGGGCGAGTCGCAGAACTTTACTCGCGCGCTGGTCAACGAGCCGGGCAATCGACTGACGCCGACCGTGCTGGGCGAGCGCGCCGCAGCAATGTGCAAAGAGCAGGGATTGCCGTGCGAAATCTATAGCACCGACAAGATCAAAGAGTTGAAGATGGGCGCGTTCTGGGCGGTCGCGCAGGGTTCCGATGAGCCGCCGGCGCTGATCGTGATGCGCTATGAGCCGAAGGACGCACCCAAAGACGGGCCGGTGCTGGCGCTGGTGGGCAAGGGAATTACCTTCGACACCGGCGGCATTTCTATCAAGCCCTCCGATGGCATGGAGAAGATGAAGTACGACATGGCGGGCGGCGCTGCCATGATCGGGGCCATGCGGGCGATTGCGCAGTTGAAGCCGAAGGTGCGCGTGATCGGGATTGTTTGCTCGGCAGAAAATATGCCCTCCGGCAAGGCGTACAAACCTGGAGATGTTGCGATAGCGATGTCCGGCAAGGCGATTGAGGTGCTGAACACCGACGCCGAAGGCCGCATGGTGCTGGCCGATGGTCTGCATTACGCGAAACAACTGGGGGCGACGCATTTGATCGATGCGGCGACGTTGACCGGAGCCTGCGTGGTGGCGCTGGGCATGGTGAACGCCGGGGTATTCGCCAACGATGAGGCGAGCTACGAACATTTTCAGAAAGCGCTGGCAGTTTCCGGCGAGAGATTCTGGCGCTTGCCGCTCGAAGATGAGTACCGCGAGATGATCGTCTCGCACATTGGAGACATTACGAACACCGGCGGAAGCCGCTACGGCGGCGCGATTACGGCGGCCATGTTCCTGAAAGAATTTGCGGATGAAACCCCATGGCTGCATCTCGACATTGCGGGCGTCGCCTGGATGGATGAACAGAAGCCGTGGATTGCCAAAGGGCCGTCCGGCGTGGCCGTGCGCAGCATTGTGGAGTGGGTAAGGAGCTACGAGAAGTAACGGTAACAACTACTTAGTTCACCTTATGGAAATGGCCCGCGAGAGTCTATCCGACGATTCATGACCGTAGCTGGACAGGTGCCTGCGAAGACTGCCTCGATGTATAATCGAGCCAGTGAGCCACACGCATCCGATGCTTCGAGCCGTGCTGAAAAGCCAGTATCACGCATCGCTGGCGATGCTCCGGGAAGCCATCGAGCGCTGCCCGTCCGAGGAGTGGTTGAGCACCAACCACAAGAATGCGTTCTGGCAGGTGTCGTATCACGCTCTGTTCTTTGCACATCTGTACCTTCAGCATGACGAAGCTGCGTTTAGGCTGTGGGAACAGCATCGCGGCGAGGGCGATGGCGTCGCGGGTGAGCCGTACACGCAAGCTCAGGTGATCGAGTACTGGGAGTTCTGCGATCGGATGATCGATGACGCCGTGGACGCGTTGGATCTCGACAGCACCGAAAGTGGCTTCAGTTGGTATCGCATGTCCAAGCTGGAGCACCAGTTCGTCAATATCCGCCATATCCAACATCATGCCGCGCAACTGATCGACCGCGTCCGCTCGGCCGCCGACGTCGGGATTCGTTGGGTGGCCGCGCGCTAGCGGCTTGGTGGGTCAAACAATTCATTGCCGAAGTAACTTGTTCCGACTACTGAAGAAGAGCCGGCCGCAGTTGCGGCACCGTGCACCAAGGGGCGCTCAACCCACGATGAACGTCGCCTGATCTACGAGTCTTGCAGTCGGCAGGGTCGAGGACAGAGGTGTTAAACTTACCCAGGTAGGAGATTCCCGATGCCATACGTCATCCGAAAATCTGGCAAAGCTGGCGGTGAAGTTACGGAAAGATCCGCAAAGATAACGCCGACGCAGCGCGTGAAGCTGCCACCGCCGGTGGGAGCACCCAAGAAGCCTCCAGTAACAATTATCCAGCAACCGCAACCGGCGAACAGTTAAGAGCGATGCCAGCAACTGCTGTGGCGTTGCAAATCCTGCTGATCCTGCTGCCAGGATTTACGGCGGCGTATCTTGTCCAATTGCTGGCTACACGCGCGAAACAGACCGACCTCGAAAAGGTCATTGAAGCGCTCTTATTCAGTTTCTTGATTTATGTGAGCTACGGCCTGATACTGCGTGGTAGCCTGCCGGTCGCCATTGTCCACACCTCGCAAGGAGATACATTTCAATTCCAACGCGTCGATCTCGTCTGGTTGACGGGACTGTCCCTGTTTTTTGCCTTGCTGATGATCCTGTATGTCAACAAAGATGGCGCGCGACTGTTTCGTTGGGTCAAGCTGACGGAGCGCACGTCCAGAAACTCTATTTGGAACGATACTTTTCAGGACATACAGCAGCAAGTTGACCCGGAAGCAGGGTCCATCGTGGAAGTGGAACTTGGGGATGGTAGACGGGTCATGGGTGCGGTCAAATTCTATTCCGATACATCAGATGAGTGCTCGGTGTTCCTGCAGAGCGCTGCATGGGTGGGCGAAGACGAAAAAACTGAGATTCCAATTCTCGGCCCAGGGATTTTGTTAACCAGCAATGCGAAGATCACGTCTGTGAGTTTCTTAGATCCCCCAGTCTAACGCCAATCCATGGGCTTGGCAACCGCGCACCAGGTCACCGGGTGCGCGACATAGAAGTGGTGTTTTGCAGGTTCTTTTTTTGTGGCAGGAAACCGAGCGTTGCAATACGCTAGGAGAAGGGGGCCGTACATGCCTGACTCTCTGCTTGACCTTGAAAATCGCCGCGCCACCGTTCAGATGCAGATCGCCCAGTTGGGTGACATGCGCTCCGGCTCCATTACGGAAACAGTTGGGCGCTGTGGAAATCCAAACTGTCATTGCCATCGGGCCGG
>JAJZDO010000052.1 GCA_021805955.1 Acidobacteriota bacterium | reverse complement strand
ATCCCCTCGCGGCGACGAACTTCAACGAAGTCCACCAGAATAATCGAATTGCGGACAATGATTCCAGCGCCCGCGATAAATCCGATCATGGATGTCGCAGTGAAGAACGCACCCAGCAGAGCATGAACGGGCAGAATTCCGACCAGCGTCAGCGGAATCGGGGCCATAATGACCAGCGGCGTCGTGAAGGACTGGAACCAGCCCACGACCAGAACATAGATCAATACCAGCACGGCTGCGAACGCAATTCCCAGATCGCGAAACACTTCATATGTGATGTGCCACTCTCCAGCCCACTTCAGCGAATAGTGCTCCGTGCTTGCGGGCATTTCGGCGGTGTATTGCGCAATGCTGTAACCATCGGGGGCCTTCATTTTCTCGATGATTGGCCTCATCTTCAGAATGGCGTAGACGGGACTTTCTTCCGCGCCTGCAACGTCGGCCAGGATGTAGACGACCGGGCGCAGATTTTTTCGGTAGATCGGCTGGCCGATAACTCCGCGCCTCAGCGAAGCCAATTCGCCGAGGGAGACCTGGGCGCCTGCCGGAGTCGTAAGCCTGAAGTTGCCGATGGCCTGCGGACTTGACCGGTCTGGATGTGCCAGTCGAAGCCGAATCGGAATGTCCTCACGCGAACGACTGTCGTGGAGTAGCCCGGCATCTTTCCCCTGGACCCCTATTTGAACATCGGAAGCGATCTGCGCCGGAGATAAACCGGCCAAGGCAGCTTGCTGCGGATCGATATCGTAGTCGAGCTGCTCCTCCGGAGCGGCGACAAACCAGTTCACGTCCACCACTCCAGGCGTCTCTAGAAAAACATGCTTCACCTGACGCGCAAGATCGATTTGTTTGGCATAACTAGGACCATAGATTTCCGCGACGAGCGTTTGCTGGACCGGAGGCCCGGCAGGGACCTCCGCAATCTGTACCGTACCGCCAGCGGCATCGGCGATGCGTTTCAGGCCCGGGCGCAATCTTCCGGCAACTGCGTGGCTCTGCGCCGATCGCTCATGGCGGGGAACAAGGTTTATCTGGATATCGGCCTCGTCCGGGCCATGCCGCAGGAAGTAGTGGCGTACCAGCCCGTTGAAGTTGAACGGCGCAGCCGTCCCTGCATAGACTTGATAGTTGGTGACCTCCGGCTCCTGCGCAATGCGCCGCCCCATTTCCTGCGCCACTGCCGTGGTGCGCTCCAGTGTTGTCCCTTTCGGCATGTCGAGGATGACCTGGAATTCACTCTTATTGTCGAAGGGCAGCATCTTTACCTTTACCCATTTGAGCGGGATGAACAGGATGGCCCCCATAAGCAGGAGCACTACGAGCACAAAGAACAGAATGCTGTTTCTCGGGCGACGAATCAGAGAGGACATGCCTCTTCGATAAAACTGCGTAAGCCGTCCTTCTTCGTCCGCGGCATGATGATCCTCGGCACGTCCCTTCAGCAAAATCATTGCGGCCCAAGGTGACACAGCGAAGGCCACGAAAAGAGAAAACATCATGGCAGAGGACGCGCCGACTGGAATCGGCCGCATATATGGACCCATCAGGCCGCCGACGAAAGCCATGGGAAGAATCGCCGCGATGACCGCAAAAGTTGCGAGAATGGTTGGATTCCCGACCTCCCCCACAGCTTCGAGCGCAACTTCTGTGAAATCTCTTCCCTTACTTTCGGGCAATCGAAAATGCCGGACAATGTTCTCGACGACAACAATGGCATCGTCAACCAGGATTCCAATCGAAAAGATCAACGCAAAGAGCGTGATGCGATTGATCGTGTAGCCATAGATGTAAAACAAAAAAAGCGTCAGCGCCAGCGTCACAGGAATTGCAATGAGCACAATCCCCGATTCGCGCCACCCGAGGGTAAGTGCGATCAGTAGAGTAACGGAGATGGTTGCGATGAAAAGGTGTTCCAGCAGTTCATTCGATTTATCGTTTGCCGTCTTCCCATAGTCCCGCGTAATAACTACGTTGAGGTTTGCCGGAATCAGCGGTCCGTGCATTTCCTTCAATCTTTTCTGAATGGCCTGGGAGATGACAGTAGCGTTTGTGCCGGCACGCTTCGCCACCGTAATCGTGACCGCTGGCAGCTCGACGGGCGGATTCTGCACGGCCTTCCCGGGGGCATACAGTACGTACTCGTCCGGATCTGACGGCCCTTCTGAAATCGAGGCGACATCCCGCAGAAACACCGGATGTCCGTCCTGTGCGCTGATCACAATGCTTCCGACATCCTGAACGGAGCCAAGATAACTCCCGACCTGCAATGCCTTTTCACCACTGGAGGTGGAGAAGTCCATCGGGGTGTTCCGCGCATTGGACGCTTGCAACTCCTGGACAAGCGATGTGGGCGAAAGATGATAACTTGCCAGCTTTTCAGAATTGAAGAGCACGTTGACCCGCCGAGGCTCGCCACCGACGATCGAGGTCTCCGATACGTCATCTACACGCTTGATTTGGGCTTCGATTTCATCGGCAATCATTCGCAACTGCGTTCCGTTGTAGTGCGACCCGGAAAGCGTGAGAGTAAGAATGGGGACGTCATTGATGGAGCGCACCTTGATGATCGGAGCCCTTGCGCCAGGCGGCATCTTGTCCAGATTTCCATTCAGCACCTTATAGGTCTGGACTACCGCATGGTCTTCTTTCTGTCCCACATAGAATCGGGCCGTGACCATGCTCATACCGGGCTGGCTGGTGGAGTAGACATACTCCACGCCTGGGATGTCGCGGATCAGCCGCTCCATGGGCGCGCTTACGCGGTCCTCAACTTCTTTGGCGGAAGCACCCGGCATGAGCACGAAGATGTCGATCATCGGCACAATGATCTGCGGGTCTTCTTCGCGCGGAATCTTCCACAGACTCGCTGCACCGAGGGCGAACGCCGCAATGATGAAGAGCGGTGTCAGCTTGGAGTGAATAAAGGCGCGCGCTATTGTCCCGGCAATGCCTGGTTTAATCATTTTGCGGTTCAATCCTGTGGCCGATGAAAGCGTCCTCTGGGTTTGCCAGGATTCGATCTCCATTGCTTAGTCCACTGACGATCTCCACGGTTTCGCCTTGCTCGCGACCTAGCATCACATAGCGAATCTGGGCGACGGAATTGCTGTCAAGCAAAAGCACGGAATCAAGCTGGCCATGACGTCGTATCGCGTCCTTCGGAATAACCATGGCCGGTTGATTCGCGGTAGAGATTGATACACTTGCCGTCATGCCGGAAAAGATTTCCTTGGAAGGCGGCAGACCGATTTTCACCGTAAATGTATGGGCTGCAGGGTCTCCGCTCGGTACAATCTCACGGATTTTCCCCACAACCTGCGTCGGCGAGCCGTTGATGTCTACCTGCACCTGCTCCCCTGCATGAATGTCGCGCAGTATAGATTCGTTGACCTGGATGTCCGCCTCATACTCTCTCGCATCCTCGATCTGTAGCAGTGGAATTCCGGGTGATGCCATCGACCCGGCATCAACGTATTTTCTTGTCACTATTCCGCTGAAGGGTGCGCGGATGACGGTATACCCGCTGGTCGCCTGCGACTGGCGGATTGTGGCCTCCGCCGCGGAACTCTGCGCCGCCTCCGCCTCCACCTGTGCATTGGCAGCGTCAAGCTGTGCCTTGACCTGGTCGAACTCCTGCGGCGTCACCGAATGTCGCTGGTTCAACATGGAATAGCGCGCGTAGGTTTGGGCGGCAAGGTTCTTTTGCGCTTCTGCTGCGGTTTGTTGCTTTTGTGCCGCCAGCAATTGCGCCCGCGCCTGTTCGACGGCAGCCTGTAATGGAACGGAGGACAGCCTCACAAGGACTTCTCCGGGACGAACAGAATCGCCCTCACGCACTTCAACTGAGGTTATTGGAGCGAGCACCTGCGAAGAAATGACCGCGACCTTTCTGGCCGCGATGACTCCGGTCAGGCTGATGGCGCCGGCAGTTTCCGTTTGCGAGACATTGATGACCCTGGCTCCGATCGGGGCGGCCTGATTGGGCTGGAGATGCGGGTTGTGCGTGCAGCCCGTGCAAGCCAGTAGTAGCGATGTTGTGAGCAAAAACCTTTTCATGGATGTACTCCGGACGATATGGCGTTCATCTCCC
>JAJZDO010000499.1 GCA_021805955.1 Acidobacteriota bacterium | reverse complement strand
TCGGCGCAGAGCGCACGCTGGATTCATAGCAGCTTCGATTCAAGCCGGAACATGAATCCATATGCAACGCCTTCGGATGCTTCCGCGCAAAATTCCGCGTCCACGACCCCGAATGCATCCCTCCAGGACAATCAGCCCATCTGCGGCATCACACATCTTGGCCGCTGTATTCAGGATTTGGGCGAGGACGAAAAGGGAATTTTCACGAGTCCGTTGCGTGTGCAGCCGAAAGACGCGTACTGGATGGCGCCATTCGGCGCTGCCACGGGTCTGGCCTTCGCCTATGATGCCGATGCGGCACAAGCCGCGGGTGTGGACGCCAACCGAACCAACACTGCGAATAAAATCGCGGATTTTGGCTCCTTCTGGGCGACCGGCGCGGAAGGCGCAGGAATTTATTTCGTCGGCCTGGCACGAAAGAATCCAAAGCTGGCGGAAACGGGACGGTTAGGGGCTGAGGCCATCATCGATTCAGGAACCGTGACCCTGGTCACGAAGATGGTCACAAACCGGCAACGCCCGCGCCAAGGCAATGGCCGAGGAGATTTCTGGCCGTATGGCACGCAGCATTGGGAGTGGGACTCGTCCTTTCCATCGGACCATGCGACGGCGACCATGGCCTTGGCTCGTGTCATTGCCGGGGAGTATCCCCGCTGGTATGTCATGGTCCCCGCCTATGGATTTGTCGAGACGATCAGCATCTCACGCATTCTGGCAAACCAGCACTTTCCATCGGACATACTTGTCGGTCAGGCCATCGGTTTTCTCACCGCGAGCTATGTGCTGAATCATCGCGCTCTCTATCGGCCCGGCGCAAAGAAAACTCTCGCAGCCAGGCTGATAGGTTCAGTCAGCCCCATTGCCGATCCGCGAACGCAAAGCTTGGGAGCGTCCATGGAGATTCCATTCGGACGCTAGCGGGTCGCATTGAGATACGCTTTCTGAATTGAAACTTCCCGTACAGGACTACGGATGCGGACGGGCCAATTCCTGCAGCTGATTCTTTAGACGTGCATACATGGTGTCGGAAAACGCACCGGAGTTCACCCAGCGAACGTTTCCAGAGGGCCCCAGCAGAAGCACATACGCACGGTTGATATCGGTTACCGCAAGCCACTGCTTCCAAAGTTCCTCATCCCGATACAACACGATGGTTCGATCTTGCACGGAGACTGGCATGCTGCTCTTGATACCCGAAATTGCCATCCCCCGAAAAACCTTCGGAGCCGACTCCAGCAGGATGATTCCGTAGGCCGGGATTGAGTGCGGGAAGTCTCTCGCCAGATGCTCGTTCCACAAGCGGGCATCCTTGCCCGCCGTTCTGCTGAAGGAGAAAACCAGCACTGCTGACTTGTATCTGCCAGCCGCGGGCAAGATTAAAGATCTTCCTGTAAGCGTCTGACCGGAAAATTCCGGGAACGCGTCTCCCGCGTGCAAAGGCGATGCTGTCGAGTGGGCAGCGTGGACAAATCGCGTTAGGATAAGAACTGCGATCACAATAACAATGGATGTGGAAAATCTCTGCATGCACCCCGCCTCCCACCGCTCGCTTAATAAAAATCGCATTCATCTTTTTCCCATTTCATTTAGCACTACTGATCTTTTTCAGGATCGCTTGACATGACTTCTTACTAGATTAAGACTAATGATTGAGCGACGCTCGCCGCATCCCTCCCAAGAAAAAATATCGTAGCTTGACGTTGACAGAAGAGGAGCGCCCATGAGACGGAACATGGCGAAGATCGCTGCAGGAGTGGGAATCGCAATCCTTTCTCTCCTGACGCGGAGTTCGTTGCGGGGCCAAACGGTCGCCACCATATCGGGAACCGTCACCGACGCTTCAGGCCAGGTCGTACCCCATGCGGGCGTCTCCATCAAAGGTGTGGACACGAGACAATCGACAGAAGTGCAAACCGACTCGGCTGGCGTGTACAACGAGCAAAACCCGGTGCCAGGAAATTACACAGTCCCCGTCCCTGCGGAACGGTTCGGCACCAAAATAGAGAACGTCACGCTTACCGGCGCCGCAGAACAGAAGATAGACCTGGCACTGAATGACGCCTCGTCGCAGCAAGAAAATCCTGCGAACAAATTACCGGCAGCTCCCCAGCCCAATGTACCGAATCCTCCTGCCGGCAACGTGAACGCGCCTTCGCTGCAGGACCTGGGATTTTCTTCGACTCAGACGCAGGGTAGTGCGCAGCAGCAGGCTCTCCTCAACAAGCGCACGCACATGCTCAAAGTCCATCAAACGCTCGGCCTTATCACCGCGGTTCCGATGTTTGCGACATTGATTTCCGGACCCCAGGCGAAGGCGAAGGGGAAAAACGGGCAGCCGATCACAGAGCCGACCTCGGCAAATCTGGATCTCCACATCGCGCTCGGCGGTCTGACCTCGGGCCTGTACTATACGACGGCCTATTACGCCATCTTCGCGCCGAAAGTTCCGGGGGTGAAGCCCAAGGGTGCGATCCGCCTGCACCGTGATTTGGAATGGATACATGGTCCTGGCATGATCGCCACACCCATCCTGGGAATTATGGCGTACAAGCAGGAGAACGCTGGAGAAAAGGTCCATGGAATCGCTTCGGCGCACGCCCCGGTTGCGTATGTGACGGCCATTGCGTACGGGGCGGCAATTGTGGCTGTATCTTGGCCGATTCACTGGAAATTCTGGGAGAGATGATAAAGATGATGAATAAGAAAACCCTGATTGCCTTGTTGCTGTTTGCGCTGCCTATGTTTGCGCAAGCCGATACGCAATGGGTCCTGGAACAATCCACCCTCAGCTATCACATGTCTCATCCGATGCACGAGGTGGATGGCGTCAGTCATGCGGCGAAAGGCAAGGGCATTTGCCACGCGGGGCAATGCAATTTCCTGATTGCAGTACCGGTGAAGTCGTTCGATTCCGGAGACAGCAACCGCGACCTTCACATGATTCAAACGACGCGTGGAGGCCAATTTCCCATGGTCATCGTACGCACGCAGTTTCCTGAAGCGGCAACCGCGTCGCCCACCATTTATGCAGACCTCGATGTCCAGTTTGCCGGCCAGACCGCACACTACAGCCATGTGCCATTCCAGCGGGTGACCCAGGGCAACGAGGTCCGGATCACTGGAACGATTCCCGCGACATGCTCCGATTTCAAGATCGACCGGCCGTCGTTCCTGACGGTCCCCATCAAAAACGAAATTCCAGTGAAAGTGGATATGACCTGGCGACAGATGTAAACGTCAAGCTTCGCTATTCGCATTGTTCGCGCTTAGCCCACCCGGCCCCTGGTAGCGAAGAAGAATACGCAATTCGAGCATGGAAGCGATCGACTTCGAGTTCCCCGTCCGAAGTGCCTGCAAGCCGTGTCCATCCTATTGAGGCCCGAAATCTGGAGGAGCGGATGCTCGATCCTTCATGGCCTCTCGCAGCTTCTTTTCCGCGGCATCGCTCCAATACTTACAATCCAACCGAAGGAAAACAGACGTGTAGGGGACCGTCAGGGTGGTCTTCAATATCAAAACGTGCAAAGTCCCACTGGACTGATTCATTTCCTGAATCAGTTGTTCGTGAAGCACAGAATGTACCGGAAGATTTCCTAGTGCGGCTTGGATCTGCCGACGATACTTTGTCACTCCTGGAGCGTCCTGCTCGGTGACAAAGGGAAGTTCGGCATCCATATACACTACTGGCCTGACGTGACTGGAGCGGGAAATCGCATCGAGAACATCGTTCACAACTGTAATCTGGTCCGCGCCGGTTTCCACTGTCTCGATGCCGGGAGATGCTTGCCACGGATAGGCCGAATCGACAATCACGATCCAATTGCGGTGCCCCAGTAACGGCATCTCCTGCTGTACCTTCATTTGCCAGGCAGTCGGTGTAGCAGCACAAATAGGCAACCAGGAAACCGCGAGCAACGGTAGTGCGAACGGAAATTTCATTGAACTTGCCTCCCCAAAATACTCGAATACGACGATTCCTTTTTACGGTAGACCCATAATCCGCCGATAAGAGACTGCGCATAAATAACTTGAACATCTAGTGGAAGAGTTGTATGTTTCTTGCATGGCGGAAAAACAGTTCCGGGTCATTCAAG
>JAJZDO010000136.1 GCA_021805955.1 Acidobacteriota bacterium | reverse complement strand
AATAGACTTCATCGGATGAATCGATGATGGCCGTATTGATATTCTGGGTTTCCAGCGAGGAATCGAGGACCACATAGTCGTATTGGGTACGGAGAAATTCAAGCACATGTTCCATATCATTCGGACTGCTGCTATATCGGACCGCGCAGGTGTCCGGGGAAGGAAGCACATCCAGGCCGCTCGGGTGGTGCGTCAGAAAACCGGCAAGCAACTCGACATCCAGACGATCGACATTGCGAAGCAGTTCGTCGAAATAATACGGGTTCTCCGTCAAGCCAAGGTATAAGCAAACGTGTCCAAGCTGATGGTGATGGTCGATCAAGAGCACTTTTTTCCGGTGCTGGCGAACCAGGAAGATGGACAGGTAGACGGCCAGCGTGGTGGCCCCAACGCCTCCTTTGACTCCAAACAGCGCGATGACGCTTCCCGTATTCCTTGGTATATCGGGCGAGGCCGTTAAAAACCGCGCCTGTAACCTGCCTACCACCTCGGTGAATTGAGACAGGCCGAACGGGCAGTGTAGGAATTCGCTGCATCCGGCTCGCATCGCCTGCAGAAGAAGTTCCTCATTGCTGTGCTTTGAAACCGCGATGATGGCGATTTTCCCCGGTAACATCTGATGCAGAATTTCCGCCGACTGCGCTGCCTCCTCTGGATTGCTGTCGAAATCGATGATGGCAATGCATGCGGCAGAGTCTTTCACTTTCTGCGAGAATTGAGGGCGCTTTTTGCGGCCCATGTAGTCGTGGAATTCCCCGGCAAACTCTGTGTCGGCGGCGTAGGCGCAGCCGTCCATGACGTTGGCCACCGTGCCTTGGTCGACGCGGACGGTGAAGACCGCAATCCTTGCCGAACCCGAGTTGGAGAATTTCGTCGCCATGGATTAAGGTTGCGCGGCTTTCTTGACCGCAGGGGTCAGAGAGCGGTCGAATTGATCCGCGCCCATGTTGGGAAGCGACATTTTCGGCGTGGAGGGGTGCGTGTCCTCGTGCAACGGGTCAACAATGTAGGCAGTCACAATCACCACCAGGTCTTCGATGGAATGCGTGTTGTTTTTCGACTTGAAGAGTTCGCCCAGAATTGGAACGTTGGCGATCCCCGGCGTCTTGTCCAGAAGCACTGTGGTGCGGTGATCGAGCAATCCGGAAATGCTGAAGCTTTGTCCATCGCGCAACTCCACCTCCGTCTCAGCCCGGCGAGTAGAAATGGCGGGCACGGTGAAACCGGAGAGGGTGACGGTATTGGTATAGTCGAGCGCGCTGACTTCCGGGGCCACCTTCAAGAGGATGGTGTTATCGGAATTCACGGTGGGAGTGAACTTCAGTTTGACACCATACGGCTGAAACATGATCGTGACGGCAGCAAAGCTGCCCACTCCACCTTGAACCATGGGATAAGGGAATAAGCCGCCGGAAAGAAAGTCTCCTTCATGCCCGCTGATGGTAGTGATGGTCGGCTCCGCCAGGATCTGCAGGATGTTTTTCGCTTCCAGGTCCGCCATGGCCGCGCCAATGTTGAGCTTGGAGTTATAGAGCAGGAAATTGAGCGGATTGCTGACCGCCAATCCCACCTGGACCGGACTTCCGCCCACCCCCGAGACGGTGCTGGTCTGGGTGGTGCTGGCGCTGCTGAACTGCTGAGTGCCGGTGGCCGCCGTGTTTCTGCCGCCGCTGAAGAAATCGAAGCCGAACTGGTTCAATCGGGTCCGGTCGACTTCCGCGATGCGCACCTGCAACCGCACCTGCTGGGGATGGACATAGGTGACGGCGAGGGAGCTGACCACATCTTTGGAATAGGAAGAGGCTAGCTTCATTGCCTCCTGGTACGCAGGGTCCCCGATCGCGGTGCCGGACAAGTATACTTTTCCCGCCTTTGCCTGAATGCGAATATCCTGCCCCGGCAACGCTTCCGCCATCGACTGGCGAAGGGCCGCGACATCCAGGTCGGCCGATACGGTGTAGAACACGGACTGCCCGGAGGCATTCCAGAGGGCGACGCTGCTGACTCCAGGGGCCTCGGCTGTCAGCACCACCTCATTCGGACTGGGAATGAAGGACTGCAACACAGTCGGGTCGCTGACGTAGACGCGATGCAGGCGCTCCATGGTCTTCAGGGAAATGGAATGCCCGATGAGCAAATGAAAATTCTCCGCCACCTGTTGCGACGGCTGCACGTCGGCTCCGGAGGCAAGACCGGCGAGGAAGGGCGCCTGAGGCTGGGACGGCAAGGTGGACGGCAAGGTGGACGGCGTTGCGGGCAGCGCAGCGGGCAGGTGTCCGGGCAGCGGCGCGGCCAGGTTGTGCCCCTGCGCGCGAGCGGGAATCGTCGTTGCCATACCAAGCAGCCACAGGAGCAGGATGGAAGTGCCGCGTCGAGTTGGAGTTCTTCGATTCAAATGCTTGTCACTCAAAAACACCGGTTAGAAGCTGGTTGCGATTTGTTTGTTCCCCAGCACGGTCTCGACAACATAGGGCGGCGCGCGTTTTGCCCGCGCCAGGGTACGGGTGACCGCAGCCGGGATGGCGCCGGTGCCGGGGATGAGCTGCGAAAGCGCGACCGGGGCATCGTTGACCTGTCCCTGGTCGGCGCCGTTGCGCAGAACAAAATGAATTGTGCCTTGCGTGCTGGCCAGGACTACCCGTTCCGAATCCTCCGGCTGTACCAGCAGCGTGACCACGTTGACACTGGCAGGTTTGCCATCGGGATTGGGTTCCACCTGATTTCCGGCGGCCAGAACTTCCGCATCCTGCAAGACCGTGGCTGTGATAGGTTCGGGGGATGTACCCGAGCGATAGGTGACGAGAACATCCACGTGGGAACCGGGAAAGAGAAATCCCGCCACGCCGACGACTTCATCCGACCGCAGGGCAACCGCGCGCATGCCATCCGGGATTTTTACCGTCAGACCCATGCCGGGAATCGCCAGGTCGCGATCGAGGATCGGCGCGCCCGCTGCCAGCGGATAGAGGAGCGAACGTCCGATGACATCCTGCGGCTTGAGGAAAGCGCCCACCAATGGAATCGATACCGGCCACGCCACAGTCTCGAGCTTTTCCGCTTTTATGACTTCTCCCGCATCGAGTGGAGCGGCTGCCGCAATATATTCCTGCGTGACCACGGCCGGTCCTCCACGCAGGTGCAACTTTTTGCCGAGCAGGAAGGTGCAAGCCCCCGAGATGACGAGGGCGATGAGAAATGCCGAGCTCAATCTGCGCTTGTTCATCGTGTTATTTGAGCCCTGCCTGCATCCATAGCGTGATCCAGCATCCGGCGGCGATGGCAACTCCATAGGGAAGCCGGAGAGTCGCGGGGTTGTGCATATTCAGTTCCGGGTGCGGCATCGCTCCCGCGATGGCATGATGCTGCACCAGGACTCCTACATTCCGCAGCGTGGACTTCAAACGTCCGCGAGTCACGGCGAGAAACAAGGCGAATACTCCGCCGGTCAAGACAGTGGCCAGAAAAATCTCCTGCAGATGGCCGAAACCGGCGATGCTGGAGACCGCGGCCATGAGCTTGACATCGCCGGCACCCATGCCGCCAGCGAGAAAGAAGAAGAAAAAGACCGCTCCTCCAACCAGGCCGGCAGCCGCAGCCAATCCCATCTGCCGCCACCCGCCCGCGCCGAGATGGAACATGAGCGCGAGCGCGAGCGATGAGCCTGTGAGGAGATTGGGAATTCGCCGTGTTCGAATGTCCCAAACTGCGCCGACGGAGGCGCAGAGTGAGGCACACAAGAGAACCATACAGTCCGGGGATAGCAGCTTCATGTCAACCCGCAAGAGAAAATGTGACGGGCAACCGATACGTTTCCAGCGTGCGGAAAGCGATGTTTCTGTCTCTGCAATGTCTGCGCATTGTCAGGGGGGAGGGCTGTAAGGATTGGCGAAAGCATAAAACCTGCCGTCTCACACAACCCTTACAGGCTGAATGAAAAAGCTGATCTTCCTGCCCCGCCAGCTTAAACGGCACTCGTCAGGGTGGTCCCCACGCTGTTGAAGGCAGTGCCAATATCGGTGGCAAGCGCCTTCATACCGGTCACTGCTCCCAGTCCGATCAAGGCCGCGACCAGCGCGTACTCGATCAGGTCCTGACCGGAATCTT
>JAJZDO010001017.1 GCA_021805955.1 Acidobacteriota bacterium | reverse complement strand
CAAATCGATGGGCTTGTCGGTTTCAATGCTGCTGGTATGTGCCATAGGCTGCTCTCACTTATTTTGAACTTCAGTTGCGGTCGGCGCAGTTTCAAACTCCGGCGCGGCCATCGGATGAGGTGCGGTGGGGCCGTCGCCCATCTGCCGGACTGCGGCATCCATCGTCTTGCCCTTCATGGCAGAGTGGACGGCCGCGTCCATTTGCAATTCCGCAAAGTTCCGGGTTGCATAATCGAGCGCGTCGATTGCGTTGCGGATCGCGTGATAATCGTTTCCGCAGCGCGCCTCTTCCAGATTGGTGCGCGTCTCCCGGATGCGGGCTACTTCCACCGGATTCAACAGTTTCCATGCCGGGCTCAACGGCGCTTTCTCGACCGCGATGAGAATGGTTTCAGCCTCGCTCTTGGCCTCAATCAGTTGCCGCTCGCGGAAGTCCTCCTCGGCGTGGTCAAACGAATCCAGGATCATCGTTTCAACTTGCTCATCTGTCAGGCCATAGGTGGGCTTCACTTCAATCTCTGCCTGCTTGCCGCTGCGCTGCTCGCGTGCCGTCACGTGGAGAATGCCATTCGCATCGATCAGAAATTTCACCTCAATCCGCGGCATGCCTGCGGTCATGGGCGGAATCCCTTTCAGGTCGAACCGGGCCAGCGAGCGACAATCCTTTGCCAACTCACGTTCGCCTTGCAATACATGGATGGCGACATTCGTCTGGCCATCGATGCCGGTCGTAAAGTGTTCGGTCGCGGAGGCGGGAATGGTGGAGTTGCGCTGGATGATGCGCGCTACGACGCCGCCAAGCGCCTCAATACCGAGCGATAACGGGGTTACGTCCAGCAGCAGCAGATCGTTGGTTGCCGTCGAATCGCCTGCGAGAATGTTGGCCTGCACCGCTGCACCGAGTGCCACCACTTCGTCGGGATTCATTTCGGCGTGAGGCATTTTTCCGCGCGCGGCCAATCCGAAAACTTCGTCGACCAAATTGCGGACACTGGGAATGCGGGTAGAGCCGCCGACGAGAACCACTTCTTCGATCGCTTCAATTTTGATTCCAGCATCCTGAATTGCCTGCCGGCAGGGCGCGATGGTCCGCTCAATGACAGGACGAATCAGCTGCTCGAATTGATCCCGCGCGATCTCTCGTTGATAGCGCTGGCCCGTCGGTAAGGTGATATCCAACGCAATGGAACTTTCAACCGACAGCGCAATTTTCGCGTCGATCACCGCCTTGCGGATCGCCTGGATGGCTTCCCCGTTGCGCCGGACATCCAGACCGAGATCTCCAGCAATATCCTCCAACGCAATCGCGATCAGAAGATTGTCGATATCGTCGCCGCCCAAATGCGTGTCGCCATTCGTGGCAATCACTTCAAAGATGCCATCGTGCAGTTTCAGGATGGAGATGTCGAAGGTACCACCGCCGAAGTCATAGACCGCAACGATGCCATCTTTCTTTTTATCCAGACCATAGGCAAGCGCGGCGGCGGTGGGTTCATTTACCAACCGCAACACTTCCAGGCCGGCGATCCTTCCGGCGTCTTTGGTCGCCTGACGCTGTGCGTCATTGAAGTACGCGGGCACGGTGATGACCGCTTTTTTTACCGCGATGCCGGGGCCAAAAAAGCGTTCGGCATTTTGCTTGAGCCGGCGAAGAATATACGCGGAAACTTCCGGTGGGGTCAGTTCGCGCGTACCGAGTTTAATTCGGAGTACCTCACCCGGAGCGAGGTCTTCCGCCAGCCGGAAAGGGAAAAACTTGAGCTCGTCCTGGACATCCTCAACACCGCGGCCCATCAGCCGTTTCACGGAGTAGACAGCACGATCCGGAGTCTCCAGTAGATGTTTGCGCGCAGCATTACCGACGATAAATCGGCCGTCTGCGGCCAATGCAACCACCGAAGGCACCAAATTCAAACCGTCTTCGCCAGGAACGACGACTGCCTGGTCACCCTGCATAAACGCGATCAGAGAGTTGGTCGTGCCCAGATCAATGCCTACTACCCGCTCGTCAGCCATGCTTCTTCAATTCCATTTCCAAAAATGTCGTTTGCTAGGCTTTCAGCGCCTCTTCCACATCGCGAAGCAGGTTGCGAATGTAGCCGCGGCGATTGAGCAAGCCGACCATTTTCTCTTGCGTGGTCTGCCGCGTCGCTTCGTCGTCCGCGGACGAATCCCACTCGGCCCATAAGCGTTGCAAATCCTGTTCAGACACTTTCAACTGCTGATAGAAATTCTCTCTCGCTGCTTCCAGATTTCGGCGGAGCTCTGGATCGTCCGCTCCGCCGGCCTTGGCCATTCGCATCTCTTCCAACTGCATGTTCAACTCGAAGACTTCTTCCAGCAAGTCGGATGGGACCACCTGCTGCTTGACCGTTCCGCTGGCTGCTGCCCGATCCGAAGCGTTGCGGGACTGTTCTTCCAGTCGAATCCCCAAAAGACTCAATAGATATTCCGTCCGCGCCAACGGCTCACGCAAGGTCCGCCATGCATCATTCAACACCGAACTTTTTTCGAGACTCCATTGCTGTTCCTGCGCACTGGCGCGAGCATACAGGTCTGGATGCAGTTTCCGGCTCAACTGATAGAACTGTTTTTCCAGGGCGCCCCTATCCAATGCAAACTGCCGCGGCAATCCGAAGAAGCTGAAGTAATCCGCTGGCATGTACGGCTGCAACTTGCCGCAGTTCGCACAAAACTGCACCTCCGCGTCATTTTCGCTGCCGCAGGACCAGCAGATTAGTTTCTTCGATGGTTCGGCAATGACGATCATGCGTACTCTCTCCGCTGGTTGCCGATCCAGAACCCTGCCAAGCCTCGCAAGGCTGGTTCCCGCAAAACGCGGCGCGAACCAGATCAGCCGGAGAAGGACGAACCGCAACCGCACGATTTGGTAGAGTTCGGGTTGATGAAATTGAAGCCCTGGCGCATCAACGTCTCTTCGTAATCCAAGGTCATGCCATTCAGATAAATAAATGACTTTGGATCAACAAAAACGCGAACACCGTCGTAGTCATAGACGCGGTCCCGTTCCCGCGGCTGGGTGTCGAAGCGGATATTGTATGACAGCCCGGAACATCCACCTCCCTGCACGCCGAGGCGCAGGCCGCCCTGGTCGGGAGAAATATTTTCCTTCGCCATCGCAATCCGGATCCGCTTCAGCGCGCGATCCGTCACGTGCACTCCCTTGGCTGCGGAGTTCTGAGCGCCGGAAATCTCAACGGTGCTCCCGGCAAAAGTGCCCCGGGTGCGGTCCGTTGATTGGTCTGCCGTGCTGATCACATTGGATTCCAGCGCGCTCATCTCCGTGTCATCTCCAGGTCGATGGTTTCTCAGCTAGAGCGTCTCGTGTGTGCCCCGGCTAAGGACTGCTGCGACTTCTCAGTTAGCGGCGACAGCGACCGGGCCTGCGGTCTGCTCGACCAGGGCGACATTCTTCTTCTTCCAGTCGCCGATAGCGGCGCGAATCGCATCTTCCGCCAGCACGGAGCAGTGAATTTTCACCGGTGGAAGCGCCAACTCTTTCACGATGTCCGTGTTCTTGATTTCCAGAGCTTCATCGACAGTCTTGCCCTTCACCCACTCGGTGGCCAGTGAGGAGGAAGCAATCGCGGAGCCGCATCCGAAGGTCTTGAACTTGGCATCTTCGATGACACGCGTTTCCGGATTCACCTTGATTTGCAGCCGCATCACGTCACCGCATTCCGGAGCGCCGACCAGACCGGTGCCCACCGCAGTGCTGTTCTTGTCCATCTGACCCACGTTGCGCGGATTGTTGTAGTGCTCGATTACCTTGTCGCTGTATGCCATTCCATCCTCCGAATTCCTTGAACTTCAGAAAAACTGTGTGCTACCCTCAAACGCGACTGCGGCGTGCCGACTAACTTTAGTGCGCCTGCCATTGAACTTTCGTTAAATCGATGCCCTCTTTCGCCATCTCGTATAGCGGCGAAAGCTCACGCAATTTCTGAACTACGTCGATTACCTTGTCGGCAACATAATCCACTTCAGCCTGAGTATTGAACCGTCCCAGCCCAAATCGAATGGAGCTGTGCGCCACGTCATCTCCCAGTCCAAGCGCCTTCAATACATAGGATGGTTCCAGCGTCG
>JAJZDO010000389.1 GCA_021805955.1 Acidobacteriota bacterium | reverse complement strand
CCTGACTATGCAGTCTTGACGGGCGCTCAGTTTCCCTTATCTGCGTCCATTCTTTTTGCTGCTCCTGGAGGATACGCCACATGGTTCCTGAAAAGATCATGGCCTGCACGTTCAGCGGTACACGGCAGGCATCCAGCATTGCGTGATAACGCGCCTGGCCGGCGTCGAATTCTCCCAGTTCTCCGCGAAACACATCGGAACCAAAGACGAGCTTCTCAAACGCATCCGGGCCGCCGGCCGGAGTGTGAGGGCTGATGATCCCGCTCCACCAGAAGATGGAACGGAAAAATCCATAATCGTCTCGCTTCTTGATCAGACTCGAGCCGGATAGATCGAAATAAAGATTGGGATCCCAACGTGCAATTTCGGCGGCCTCTGCATAGTCAGGATTCCCCAGGTGCGCACCGATAATGATCGTTTGAGGCCAGTGCCGTGCAATCAGGTCCAGACGGGTGGCGCGCATCCGGTCAAAGCTTACATCCGCTGGTTCATTCGGGTTCTGCCGAGCCACGGCGCCGGTATGAAAAAGAAGGATCATGTGGTATTTTGCGGCGCGATCATAGATGGGCCAGTAGAATTGATCGTCATAGTCCCTCTGCGACGAACTGATTTCGCCGAGTCCACGAAATCCCGCATTATGAAAGCGGTCGATCTCACTCAGCACATCCGGATCGTCCAGCTTGATATCCCCAAAGCCGATGAATCGATCCGGGTGTTCGTGAATGAACTTGCTGGCTTCAGGAAAGCCCTTTTGAGTGACCAGCAAGAAACCCATTCCATCGGCAGCATTCAACTTCGCAAGCAGGTTCTCTAGCACACCCGGTTCCCCATTGAAATGTTCATGCACATCGATGAGTTTGGGCGGAGCCGTCTGTGCTGCCGCGGCTAACGACCCCAAAAGTAAAACCACAATGGCTGTCCATCTGGGAAGCGGAATCATTGATATCTTTCTGAATCGTTCCACCAAATTCTCCGGGTGATGAAATTGATTGCGCTCCAAATCTGGCCCGAGCGCGGTGATTGGGGAGGTCCTCCTTGGACGTAGAAGCGAACCAACTCAATATAGTTTGGAGATTTTCTCAATGTCAAGCACAATATTGCACGCTTGCGAGAAAACTATCTTGGAGATGGGCTATCCGCCAGAGAATATCGCTAGCAGTCCGTGGTTAAAGTCGTCGTTTGGTGGGACAAAGGATGGAGGGAAAACGTCTAACGAGTATGGCGATGGGCAAGCGAGAAGAGTAGCAAACGCAAGGGCCTTTGTGGATTCGCATGCGGAATTGGCTTATGCCCCGGGGCATCCGTTTTATGAAAAGCTGAATGAGTTGCTGGAGGCGGAGCGCTTCGATGCCTTCGTCGAAGGACGGAGCGCGAAGTTCTATGCGAAGAAGTTCGCGCGTCCATCGCTTCTGCCAGGCATCTACTTTCGGTCGCTGTTGATTGGATATTTTGAAGGCATCAAGGGCGAGCTCGGCATTGCTTGGCGGGTAGCGGACTCGCTGGGGCTGCGGCGGTTTCTGGGCATTGCCCTGACCGAAGCAACGCCGGACCACTCGACGCTGTCGCGGACTCGCAGGCGGATCGATCTGGAAACGCACGAGCAGGTCTTTGCCTGGGTGCTGGCTTGCTGGCCGATCGAGGATTGTTGCAGGGCAAACGGATCGGCATCGACGCGACCACGCTGGAAGCCAACGCGGCGATGCGCTCGATTGTGCGGCGCGACACGGGCGCGAGTTACCACGAGTTTCTCACCGGACTGGCCAATGCGTCGGGCATGGAAACGCCGACCCGCGAAGACGTGACGCGGCTGGATCGCAAGCGCAAGAAGTGCACCTCGAATAAAGAGTGGAAGAGTCCGATCGACCAGGACGCGCGAGTGGCGAAGATGAAGGACGGCAGCACGCATCTGGCCCATAAGGCCGAGCACGCGGTGGACATGGACTCGGGCGCGGCGGTGGCCGTTACCTTGCAGGCCGCCGACCTGGGTGATACGACCACCATGCAAGCAACGCTGGCCGAAGCGGGCATGGCGGTCGCTGAGCTGGTTGGGCGCGAGGCCGAACTGCACCCTGGCGCAGAGCCGCAGATCCATGTAGATGGAATCGAAGAGTTGGTAGTGGACAAGGGGTATCACAGTGGAGCTGCTATCCAGTGGGTCGGAGAGAGCGAAGTACGGAGTTACATTCCAGAAAGGAAGCAAACTGGCAAGCGTAACTGGGAAGGCAAGCAGGCTGAGCGGCAGGCGGTCGAGGCCAATCGCGGTAGAGTCACCGGAGACTACGGCAAACAGTTACTGCGAAGACGCAGCGAGTTTGTTGAATGCAGCTTTGCCCACTGCTACGAGAAGGGTGGAATGCGGCGTTGCACCTTGCGCGGACGAGACAATATTTTGAAGCGTCTGCTGGTTCACGTCGGCGCATTCAACCTCGGCCTGGTGCTGCGGAAGATGTTGGGAGCAGGCACGCCGCGAGAGCTGAAAAATCGTGCTGCAAGTCTCATTTTGCGCCTACCCGTGCCGCCATCGCTGCAAGGGCGCGGTGAAACCCGGCAGCGTCCCGATCCTCGCCTTTTTCGGCAACTACCGCTCCGTCCGATTGAGATCTCCGCTGGTCCTGATTTTGGCTACTTGCACCACGGACTCCCAAGGCAGCTCCCCCATTACTTCAAGCTTAATTTTCCAGCTTCCATCAGTTCCAGGAAAATTTTCATAGAAAATAAGAAAGAAAGCTTGACATTGAACCGGCATACCCTTTCAAATTGCTATTTATAACGTACTGGTGCCACGTCCATGATTTGGAATGCATCTAGCTCTGGCCATCAAACAACAAGAGGAAGAAATGACCCAAGACGGCAACATTCAGCGTTTTCAGGTAGAGAAATTGAAAATTGAGATCCATTCCACAGGTGAAGCCGCAGGCGCTGCGGCGGCGCGGGCCGTGGCGGACGCCCTGATTGACATTGCGAGAAGGAGAGAAAGCGTGGCCGTTATCTTTGCGACAGGAGCCTCCCAGCTCGACACACTGCGAGCACTGGTAGATATCCCAGGTTTGCCATGGCCGCGGGTTCGCGGGTTCCACATGGATGAGTATGTCGGGATTCCGGCCGATCACCCGGCCTCGTTCTGCCGTTATCTGCGGGAGAACCTGACGCAAAAGGTGCGGATGCAGGAATTCTTTGAGATCGATGGCACCGCCCACGACGCGGAGCAGGCATGCAAGGACTATGCAGAGTTGCTGCGTTCCGCTGATCCGCAACTATGTTTGCTCGGCATCGGCGAAAATGGACATCTGGCATTCAACGATCCCGGCGTAGCGGACTTCAACGATCCGCTGGATATGAAGGTGGTACGTCTCGATGCGGTGTGCCGTCAGCAGCAGGCAGCGGAGGGTTGGTTCAAGAATTTTCTGGAAGTGCCGGAACAGGCCATGACGCTTACGATTCCGGCATTGTTTCGCGTAACGAAGTTGATCGTTTCCGTGCCGGGACCCCGGAAAGCGGACATCGTTCGGCGTGCGCTGGAAGAGGCAATCACCACGGACTGCCCGGCCACGCTGCTTCGTACGCACCCAGACGCCGCGGTATATCTTGATAAGGAATCCGCGGCCCAGGTGCAAGAGCGGTTGCAATTGTCAGCAGTGATGGGTGGCGGGGATTGAGGCAGCAGTACTAACGGAAATGTTCATACCGGGAGGCAGAGGATGACCGGTAAGTTACCAGAAGGAATCGACCGGCGCACGTTTGTGAAACAGGCTGGGATCGCAGTGCTTGCGGCTGGCGTGGATGCGCGCTCCTACGCTCGCGTTCTGGGGGCGAACGATCGAATCCGGATCGGGCAGCTTGGATGTGGGCAGCGCAGCCACGGCCATGTGCACATGGTGCAACTGGCTTCCAAGCAAATGCCGGTGGAAACGGTCGCGGTCTGCGATATCTGGAGCGTGGCCAGGGAGCAGCGCGCGGCGCAGGTGAAAAGCGTTTTCAACCTCGAACCGCAAACCTTCAAATATTCAGAAGAAATGCTGGCGCGCCCGGACATCGACGGCGTGATGATTGCGACCGGCGACTTTCAACATGCCAAACTATGCACGGAAGTGGTGCGCGCGGGCAAGGATTGTTATGTCGAC
>JAJZDO010000482.1 GCA_021805955.1 Acidobacteriota bacterium | reverse complement strand
AAGCGGCAAGCCGTCCTGTGGCAGGGTATTGTTTTATTCCATCCAAGCGCTGGCATGATGCTCCTCAACATCGATGCCTGCGCACAAATCGGGCAAGGTGGAATCAGTCGGAGACCGCTCTGACTCAAAACCGCCGGAAGCCTGATTTGCTTGGGTCCGGATGGATGATCCTGCTCCCTTCACCGCGGAGGTCACAGTGAAGTACACCCTAATCCTATATTTTCCATGGGTTTAGGCAAGTTCTATCGGGTAAAAAGGTCAAGTATGATACTTGGCCGAAGGGGGCATCGACAGCGTAGGGTAGTCTATTCAAACCGCCTGATACGAGTGACTTCGATGGCCTCCGAAGTCAGGATGGAAAATCACAACAATTTGTCTAGACAGAGGCTGTTTCGAGACGTATCATACGTTGGCGAGGAAGGAATCTCATTGCCTACAGCTCTGAAAGCCATCAGCGGCAAGAAAGAAACCGACGAAATCGTGACGCGCAGTGCCGAGGAATTCTTCCTGTCTGAGGCAGACTGCAACGATGTGCGCGAACAGCTCGACAAGATTCTTTCTCACGCACTCTTTGCGCAAAGCAAACGCTATCCAGGTCTTTTGCGTTTTGTGGTGGAGCAGACTTTGGCTGGCAATGCCGACCTGCTCAAGGAGCGACTGATCGGAATTGAGGTCTTTGGGCGCGCGCCGGACTACGATGCCAATGCCGACCCGGTGGTGCGTGTGACGGCGGGAGAAATCCGCAAGCGACTGGCACAGTATTACTACAATCCGGAATGCGCCCAGGAGATACGAATCGAGCTTCCGACGGGTGGTTATATCCCGCATTTTGTTTGGCCTGTGGACTCAGCCAGCCAAGGTCAGGATGCAGCCGGGAATGCGCGCACGGAATTGGCACCCATCCTGGAGAAACCTGCTGACCCCACAATCGAACTACCCGTCTTTGAGCGCGGCACGCACCACGCTCGGCTGGGCCACCAATACTCCGGTACAACCGGTCATCTGGTGGCTACAGTGCTCATGGTCGTTGTCGCGTTGTCGGTTGGACTGTTAGCCGGATACCGCTTTCATTCACCGCGACCTCAGGCTGCGGTGGATCACACGGTTCAGGATTTCTGGCAGCCGATGACTGCGGGGGATTCGATCGTGACAATCTGCCTGGGCGAGCCGGCGCGAGACACGAGCGACGACAATGACTGGTCCAAGCCGATTCCGCATACTGTGGCTTCTGAGCCGCTGTATGTTCATCTTCACCTTTCGGGACTGTTTGCACTGGCCGATGTGGTCACGCTGACACGCGTCGAGGTGCCGCTCTTGGCCGAGCACAAGCCGTTTCGCGTGACTGCGGCATCGGAGGCGAGTTTTGGCGAGCTGCGGGAAGGTCCGGTGGTCCTGATTGGCGCATTCGATAACTTGTGGGTGATGCGCCTGACGCGCAACCTTCCCTTCGGTTTCGACTCCTCAAACGGCACCGCTTTGATTGTGGATCGAAGCAGCAAGACACATACAACCTGGGCAACGGACTGGGACCAGCCCTATGAGAAACTCGCTCACGACTATGCCATCATCGGACGCATTCGTGATCCGATCACCGGCCAGCCCGTGATACTTGCCTCAGGAATCTCTGAGGAAGGAACAGAGGCAGCGGGAGAGTTGATCTCAAACGCTGCGGACCTGAAAAATCTGCTGCAAAACGCACCCCCGAACTGGCGCGCGATGAACATGGAAGCGGTGGTGGAAACGCAGGTGATTGACGGTCACGCCGGGCCGCCTTCGGTGAGGGCAGTGAAGTTCTGGCCTTGAGGCTGCGTATAGCCGAAACGGTTCCAGAGGAGTGATTTTTCTCATTCCACGCTTGCGTTTGCCTTGTCTGCATGTTAACTCTTAATGCAACATCGGGGATTCGATATCTTTGTCCCACGCCTTGCATTCGAGGAGCATCATGCAGATTGGATCGGTTATCCGGGAGTTTCGCCAGCAAAAAGGCATGTCACAGGGCGATATTGAAAAGCGAACCGGACTGCTTCGCTGCTATCTGTCTCGCGTGGAGAATGGGCATACGGTACCTTCGCTGGATACGCTGGCGAAGATCGCCGATGCGATGGATATACCGGTTGCGCAGTTCTTCAGCGATGGTCAGATTGCGCGTGATTTATCCGCACCCAAGATGAGCGACGAAGAGTTGCGATTTATGGGCCAGATTCGTCGCTATTCCATGAATCTTACGGACAACGACCGCAAGCTGCTGCTGGCGATGGTCAAGAAATTCGCTTCGACGTCTTCTCGCTGAAGTGAACCGCCTCAGCGCAGGATGCCAACTGTGCTGAGATAAAAGCCGAAGAGCACCAACACTCCACTTACCATCGCGACAGCCATTCTGCGACGCACGAGGAACTGCGTACGGGGCGAGCCAAGTTGCGGCACCAGAGGCAACGCAAACAGGATGCCTCCCAGAAATCCTCCCAGGTGGGCCATGTTATCGATGCGAACGCCGACTGGCACGACCATGGTTCCGAAACCGATCACAAAGTTGATGGCTGCAAAGTAGATCACGTAGCGTCGTAGGCTCGCCAACTCTTTCGGCGGCATGGGCAGTCGAGGCGACTTGAGCAAAATGATGAGCGCGCCAGCCAACCCAAACACCGCACCAGAAGCGCCGACGCCCACTGCGTCCGTGCTGTGAAATGCCTGGCTGACTCCCATCGAAAGCAGGTTGCCTGCTGCGCCGGAGAGCAGATAGGCGCAAAAGACTCCCCAGGCTCCGAGCAGAGGCTCGCCGAGCAGGCCCAGATTCCACAAGCACCACATATTGGAAGCCAGATGCCAGATGCCGACATGGACAAACATCGCCGTAACGATGCGCCACCATTGACCATCGACGAGAATGGCCTGGGGATTGTTTGCGCCCCAGTGGAGAAGCTGCTCCGCAGTAGGGCTGACGAAGCTTACATGCGAGGCAAGCATGGCAAGAAAGACGATGCAGTTGATGCCGACCAGCAGATATGTGGCAGGCGCCCAGGCCCAGGAGCGAATCCCTCGAGGACGATTGCGGCCAAACTCCCGCGCACGCACGGCGCGCAACTGCTCCTGCTGCTGAGGGGGCAGTTGATCTTCCGAAGCAGGCACCAGCGGCGGAAGAATCTGAGGCGGCTGCTCCGGGAAAATACGTTCGCTGAAATCTGCGTCCATCTCTTCAATGTAGAGGGCAAGGCCGGAACTGGCAAAGCAGAGCTGCTGCGGGAGGTTGTAACCTGAGATGTTGGGTCCGATTGCTGTGCACTGCCGGGGTTGAATGGTTGCCGGAGTTGATGGTCGGAGATGGATGGTGCGGTGCAAGAGTGATTTGGATTCCGCGACCATTCGGGAAGAGATTGAACGCCACAGGAGGCAACGAAATTGCAGAAGGATGAACGAAAGATTCGCCGAGCACTGCTCAGCGTGACGGACAAGACCGGGCTGGTGGAATTTGCGAGCCTGCTGGCAGGACTTGGCGTGGAGCTGGTCTCGACGGGCGGAACAGCGCGCGCGCTTCGAGACGCCGGGATCGCGGTCCGGGACATCAGCGACCTGACGGGATTTCCTGAGATGCTCGATGGCCGCGTGAAGACGCTCCATCCTCGCGTGCACGGTGGGTTGCTGTATATCCGCGGCAATGCTGAACACGAGGCAGCGGTGGACGCGCACGGAATCCAGCCCATCGATATGGTGGTGGTGAATCTGTACGCATTTGAAAAAACAGCCCAGACGCCTGGGGTGCGCTTTGGTCATCTGATTGAAAACATCGATATTGGCGGGCCATCGATGGTGCGCTCAGCGGCGAAGAACTTCCGCGATGTGGCGATTGTGACGCGCGCTGCCGACTATGAGGCGCTGAGTGAAGAACTGCGACAGAGTGCAGGGAGCCTGAGCCTGGCTACGCGCTGGCGACTGGCGCGTGCGGCGTTCGCCACGACAGCCGCCTATGATGCGGCGATTGCATCGACGCTGGAGCGTATTCCGGAGGCCGAAGATGCGGAGTTGCCGATCGCAATGGAGGATGCCTTGCCGACGACGCTGCGCGTGAATATGCCGTTGGCGATGCCACTGCGCTATGGGGAGAATCCGCACCAGCGAGCGGCCCTGTA
>JAJZDO010000972.1 GCA_021805955.1 Acidobacteriota bacterium | reverse complement strand
CTGCTCGCCCTGTCCTCGGAAAACGACCAATGCAACGACAACGACAAAAAAACCCCACAGTTTCGCAGGAGTTGACAGGGTCACTCCATATCAGACCCTCCTCATTTACCCCGCATCCTGCCACTCCACGCGGCTTTCTGGATATCGCATCAACTTGAACGCAATGTTATCCACGGATCAGGGACTACCTGCGCTTGCTGGGTCGTGCCTGTATAGGCAGAAAATTCGTTCCACTGCGCCAGATCTGACTGTATCATCGGGACCTGAGCGGAGTGTAAGGCTGGGCAAGCATCAGAGTTCCTAGAACTTGCCGCTCATCGTCGGAAAATTGATGCCGAAATTGAGGAGAATTCAAAATCGACTGGCGTTCATCGGGCGGAAATTCGCTTAGATCCCGGACTGCTCTGCGCATCATTTGTTGCCGGGCGAAGGGCATTCGGTTCACTTGCTGGATGCCATTGCGGACTTGCTGGCGTTGGCCGGGTGACAGCCGTTCCCAAGTCTCCAAGCGATCCAAAGTGCGTGCGCGCTGTGCAGGCGGCAATGCGTTTAGTTGTTGCAGGCGGTTAAATAGTCTTTGTTGCGTGGCTGGGGGAAGGCGATTGAAGCCGGGTTCATTCCGCAGCGCACGCTCCTGCGCTCCTAGCGACATATTTTGATGCTGACTTAACCACGGGCCTAAATGTTGTTGCCCATTCAGTGGAGCGAAGGAGCGGCCCTGCGTGCCACTGTAACCCCGATTGTTGCCTGCGGTTCCGCGACGGTTCTGGTACCATCCGGTGGCCCTCCAGTACCCATCTCGATAGGGATGAGGACGAGCCCAGCCCGTGGCGCTGGCCAGCAGAGCAATCCAACATGCCATAACCACAAAAGTCCGGTGGCGAGGGGAGTAAAAAAAAACCGCAGCGAGGCGAATGCGCTGTGAGACTAACAACGCAGAAAGGACACTACGATTTCTCCCAAGACAAACCATTTCCACATTCGCAGCGAAGGACCGGATACACCCACGCGCCGCTCCGCCCCACTATTACGTATTGCCACCACCGAGTCATCTGCCAACGCACACTTTTCGCTGCATCTCGAACCGCTGCTAGTTGCTAATTGGACGAACTTCCAGCATTGACCATGGAATTTGCATCCCCAGTTGTATCGTCGAACGCAGCTAGCTCCTGTAGCGTCTTCGCATTGGAATCGAGAAGCTCTAAGTCATTTACTGTGGCAGAAACTGTCTGCCGCTGTTGGGGATATGTATGATTTAGGCTCACGATTCCAAAATACGATCCGCCACTAACGACTAACAGTAGAGCAAAAGCCGCTGCCGCCACCGGGCGCAGACTGAGATCGCTTCCTAATAGCAACCGTAAGCGCATCCGCTCCAGCCATCCTGGTGCCGCCGACTCCTTAGCTTCGCGAAGGCGCACCGCCAGGCGCGTGTCGAAATACGGACTTGGCTCCGGCGCATGCCACACATCCAACAGTTGCATAGTGGCGCGCAGTTCATTCCAGTCGTTTTCACAACGGGGACATTCGCCGAGATGCTGCCGCACATCCGTCGGCACACGGGCCGGATCGAGAACCATGTCGGGCAGAAATGATTGAAACCGTTCACACCTCATCGCAGCTATCTCCTCTCATAAAATTTTACGCAAATTCTTTTAGCCGTTCTCGTAGGGTCTGGTAAGCGCGAAACAGCAGCGATTTCGTTGCAGACTCGCTTAATTTAAGAACAGCACCTATCTGCCTGTAGTCCATGTCCTGATACTTGTGCATCACTACGGCCATCCTCTGCCGCTCCGGCAATGCCATCACATGCTCGCGAATGCACCGTACCCTCTCATCTTGTAACAAGTTCTGTTCCGCAATTGGTTGGAGGTCCGCCACGTCTGGTTTGGTTCCTGTCTCCTCGTCGGTTTGATCCAGGAAGATACTGGACGACGCGCGCTCGAATTTCGTATCTCGAGCATGGTTGATGGCCATGTTCGATGCGATGCGATACAGCCAAGTGGAGAAACGAGCCTCTGCTCGGTATGTCGCTCGGGCCCGATAGACCCGCAAAAAAACCTCCTGTGCCAACTCTTCGGCTACGGCCTGATTATGCACCATGCGGTACAGAAAGCTGATGATGGACCGCCGATACTTTGCAATGAGAAACTCAAAGCAAGCCTCGTCCCCCGTGCCGGCACGCTGCATGATCTCGGCATCGGTCATCTTGCCCATTTCGCCAGCGAGTTGAGCCGCCAGACCGGAAGCCGCTTGCCTGGCGCCTCGTTCGTTGAGCGGGATGCGTTCCAGCGCAATCGTGCCCATATCCTCTGGAACACTCTCTACTGAGGAAAGTTGCGCTTCTTCCGTCCAAAATTGGTCAATTTGGGAACTGGCCTGCGCATCGGCGGCATCTGTAAGTCCATCTTCGACTCCCTCGTAACCGGGATCCGGCTCGCCCGGAGAATCTTCTTCATTTTCCGCAGATTCGACGTCTTCGGGTTCGTTTGGATTTAAACCGCGCGGTACGGCCTGGTCGGAGCTTCGATGGCTTTTCCCGAAGGAGATTTCCTCATCTTCCGGGAGATCGCCTCTAAACGCGAATTTATTCGCATTTTCACCATTCGGCTGGTCCGCATCCCGCGAAATGGATTCCTCCCCTCGCTGGCGCCTGCCGATTTCCCGCGCTCCATTGCGCCCCGGATTTCCGTCCATCGCAGCCATATGGTGTGTCCGGATTCTAGCGTATACTGGGTCGCAGAGAGACGCTGCACGGTATCTTTGTTTCATGCCACTTTATCTGGCATGGGCTCCTTTCAGCCCCACGTGCCTGGCAGTCAGCCCATTGCCGCCCGGGGCGCTTAACTCAGCGGTAGAATGCCACCTTCACACTTGCTGTGATAATAGAACCGTCAAATACAATCAACCACTTCCAGCACATCTGTGAGCATTCAGGAACAGTCGGATACCGTTAGCAGCCCGTGGTTAAAGTCGGCCTTTGATGCGATACAAGTATGGGTTCAAAACGTCTAACCAGTATGGCGATGGGCAGGCGTGAAGATCGGCAAAAGCAGGAACCATTATGGATTGCGCATACGGAATTGGCGTCGGCTCCTGGGCATCCGTTTTACGAGAAGTTGAATGAGTTGTTCGATGCCGAACGCTTCGATGCCTTCGTCGAAGCAATGAGCGCGAAGTTCTACGCCAAGAAGTTTGGCCGTCCATCGCTTCTGCCCGGCATCTACTTTCGTTCCCTGTCGATTGGGTATTTTGAAGGCATAGAGGCGGAACGCGGCATCGCTTGGCGGGTAGCCGATTCGCTGGGGCTGCGACGGTTTCTGGGCATTGCCTTGACGGAGGCAACGCCAGATCGCTCGACTCTATCGCGGACCCGCAGGTTGATCGACCTGGAGACACATGAACAAGTATTCGCCTGGGTTCTGAATCTGCTGGCGGATCGCGGATTGTTACAGGGCAAGCGGATCGGCATCGACGCCACCACGCTGGAGGCCAACGCCGCGATGAAATCCATTGTGCGACGCGATACTGGCGAGAGTTACAACGAGTTTTTAACTGGACTGGCCAAGGGATCGGGCATGGAGACGCCGACGCGTGAAGATCTGGCGCGGCTGGACCGCAGGCGCGAGAAACGCACCTCCAACAAGGAGTGGATGAGTCCCACCGACGGGGACGCGCGGATCGCGAGGATGAAGGACGGCAGCACGCATCTGGCCCACAAGGCGGAACACGCGGTGGATATGGAATCGGGCGCGGTGGTTGCCGTCACTTTGCAGGCTGCCGGGATGGGCACACCACGACCGTGCATAAAACCCTGGCCGAAGCGGGTTTGGCGGTGGCCGAGTTAGTTGGGCGCGAGGCTGAATTACATCCAGAAGATACGCCGAAAGTCAATGTTGACGGGGTCGAGGAGTTAGTAGCCGACAAGGGTTATCACAGCGGGTCGGTTCTTGAGCAGGTGAAGGCACTGGAAGTGAGCACCTATATCCCCGAGAGGAAGCAGGCTGGCAAGCGCAACTGGGATGGAAAGCAGTCTGAGCAGCAAGCGGTGGAGGCCAACCGGAGCAGAGTGACTGGAGATTATGGCAAACAGTTGCTGCGAAGGCGGGGAGAATTCCTCGAGCGCAG
>JAJZDO010000821.1 GCA_021805955.1 Acidobacteriota bacterium | reverse complement strand
ACAGTTACGGGAAATAAGAGTGTCCTTCGCCAAGAACATTTCGAGCTGATGAAGAACGGCGCGATTGTCGCCAACTCCGGCCACTTCAATGTCGAAATCGACATTCCGGCGCTGGAACGACTCTCCTCCTCGCAACGCCCGACACGGGAGTTCGTGGAAGAGTACACGCTGAAAGACGGACGCCACATTTACCTGCTGGGCGAAGGCCGCCTCATCAATCTCGCGGCTGCCGAAGGTCACCCGGCATCGGTAATGGATATGAGTTTCGCCAATCAGGCTCTGGCCGCCCAATATTTGGTTGAGAGCTATTCCAAGCTCGAACCAACGGTCTACGCGGTCCCGGTGGAACTGGACAGCCGAGTGGCACGCTTGAAGCTCGAATCCATGGGCTGCAAAATCGATCGCCTGACTCCAGAGCAGGAAGAATATCTGGCCGGTTGGTCCGAAGGAACCTAAGCGGTTCACCCGATCGCATCGATGCCGCCTTTCGATCGATGCGATCGGGTGAACCCACGTCCTCACAAAAAAGGCCTTCGCTTTTGCGAAGGCCTTTTTGCTGGGCTTGAAATCAACGGAAGCGACACGCCAATTGAAAGAACCTTCCCGATTGAGAAGGATTAGGAGACCGGGTCGTTCACAACCAGCACACTATATTTGTTTGTTCCTGAACCGGACGGAGGATCGATCGCCGCAGAGGCGTTTGGAGGATCGAAGAAAAAAATCGAGTAAATCTTTCCAGACGCCGGCGAAAACGGCTGAATGGCCAATACCTTGGACGGATTGCCAGCTGGCGTCACTTGTACCTCTAGTGTTCCCGGCGACAATTGCAGGTACGGGTTGGTCACGTTCTGAAACTGCATGTTTCCCACCACGGGCGATCCACCGACGGGAGCACCTACCCCGGTGATATAGACATCCACAGGGCCGGCCATGGTGGAGGTATCCATCACGCGGAGACTATAGTTTCCACCCGATGGAGCTGTATTGTTGTCGGTGAGCGTTTGGAACATGGTGTTTGGCATGGCAGCTTCCACGACGATCGTGTAGGACGTATTCCTCAAAAACGATTGCGTCGTGGACACCAGGTTGGTTCCCGGGTTGGTAAAAATCACCAGCGGCTGATTATTGCCGGCGCCCAGCGGACGATAATTGCCGGAGGTGTCCGTGGTCGCATACTGGCCCTGCTGTTGCACGCCTTCTGTGCCGAATGGCAGAGCCGAAGCAATGACGGTTTGGCCAGCCTGGACGCTCCATTGGTCCGATAGTCCCTGAGACGCATTCACGACGCGCACGTAGCTGTTCCCATTGACGCCGCAGCCAAGCAGAGTCAGAGATCCAGCCAGGGAGAGAATTCCGCACAAACCACGCAACTTTGAATACGTCATCAATCTATTCCTCCAAAAAGCCTTGACTCTATCGGACGTTGCATCGTCAAAAATATCGCAAACTGAATGGAAAATCAGGGCGAACCTGCCTACCCTAACTCATTCCATGCGGCCCTGCAGGGCTCATCGTTGCTCTGAATAGATGCCGATTGCTACAACGAGTTTGCCGTTTCTTGGCAAGTTTTTCAATCGGATAATCACAAATGTCTACAATCTGTCACTTCGTATCGTTGCCACCGGCATGACTTAAGTTTGTCAGGAATACCAGTATGCTTCGCAAATCGAATCGAGGCAAACTGCGCCTGCTATCCCGCTGGCCCTCGCATGGCCCGACATTGGGAAGCCACCCGCGCCATCGTGATAATTTCAAGAGGGATGCGCCCGTAGCTCAACTGGATAGAGTGTCGCCGCGGCGACCCTCCGAAGCGTTAGGTTACAAGTTCCCCGCCACAGCGGGTTGTCGGGCGTACCATCGCCTTAAAATGCCATTTGTCTGCGTCGTAATATAACCGCACTACAAATCGGCACTACACCGGTGCGACCTCGAACCTGGAAAGGCGGCTATCAGAGCACAATTCCGATCTGAGCATTGCCACCAAGCATCGTTGCCCTTGGGAGTTCGTCCATCAGGAAGAATATGCAACCGTAATGGAAGCGTTGCAGCGAGAACGATACCTGAACACGGGAAAAGGTCGCGAAGAACGAACGCGACTCCTGCAGCAACGCATCGAGTAACTCATCGTGATAACCTCAAAAAGGACGCGCCCGTAGCTCAGCTGGATAGAGTGAACGCCTCCGAAGCGTTAGGTCACAAGTTCGAATCTTGTCGGGCGCACCATTACATCTAACCAGCAGGATTCGTTTCCCCAACTTCCACACATGAAGGAGATGCACGCGGATGAGTTATGTTCCCGACGAAAAACGCTATCAACAGGCGGAGTTTCGCCGCTGCGGTCGATCTGGAATCGTGTTGCCCCCCGTTTCTCTCGGCCTCTGGCAGAACTTCGGCGGTGCCGACGTTTTTGAAACTGGCCGCGCCGTCATCCGGCGAGCGTTCGATCGCGGCGTCACCCACTTCGATCTGGCGAACAACTACGGGCCGCCCTACGGCTCAGCGGAAGAAAATTTCGGGCATATTCTTCGCAAGGATTTTCGCGATCACCGCAACGAACTCATCATCTCCTCCAAAGCCGGCTGGGACATGTGGCCCGGCCCCTACGGCGTCGGCGGCTCGCGCAAATACATGCTGGCCTCGCTCGACGAAAGCCTTAAGCGCATGGGCCTCGACTACGTCGACATCTATTATTCCCACAAGCCGGACATGACCGTGCCGCTGGAAGAAACCATGGGCGCGCTGGTCACCGCCGTCCACCAGGGCAAAGCTTTATACGTCGGCATTTCTTCCTACGACGCCGACCGCACCCGCGAAGCAGCAAAAATACTGAAAAGCCAAGGCGTTCCGCTACTCATCCATCAGCCGTCCTACTCCATGCTGAATCGCTGGATCGAAAAAGAACTGCTCACCACTTTGGAGGAGCTGGGCGTCGGCTGCATTGCCTTCTCTCCGTTGGCGCAGGGCCTGCTGACCAGCAAATATCTCAACGGCGTGCCGGCCAACTCCCGCGCCACCGCCGAGCAAAGTTCGCTGCTGAAAGAATTCCTCAGCGAGCAGAACATTCAGCGTGTGCGCTCCCTGAATGATCTGGCAAAGGGCCGAGGCCAGACCCTGGCGCAGATGGCGATTGCCTGGGTGCTGCGCGATCCTCGCGTCACCACCGCACTGATCGGCGCCCGCAATGTGGATCAGCTCAACGATTCACTCGATGCCGTCAAGAAACTTCAATTCACCGATGCTGAGCTGAAAGAGATTGACCGCTATGCCGAAGACAGCGGAATCGATCTCTGGAAAGATGCGCGCGAAGGCCGCGAATAGCCGGCGCAAGTTCGGACTAGAGCATCTGCGGTGGCTTCGGTTTCAACGCGAATCCACAATGGAGGCATTTGGAAGAAAAATCATTGTGGAAGAGTCCCTTTACCATCACCGGCTTCCCGCAGCTAGGACAAGGCCAATGCGAAACACGCCACGCCACGTATACAAAAATAGCGATCCAAGCAGCCCCAACCGCCAAAAATGAATACCGGGTAAGTGGAGAAAAGAGATTCGAGGTGACAACTATTCCAGGAAGAGATGCTAGCAACAGTAAGTTGCGTGTTTTTCGCCATCGCGAAAAGCGAACAAGATCATTGACCTGTCCCTCGCTCCAAGCTTCATCCATTTTTTCATTCTAATTGCGCTCTCTCCTGCCCACCTGCAATTTCGCGCATCTTCGACCCTCCTGACTGCATCCACTGCATGAGACACTTGGCATGTGCGCTGCAGTCCGGGGTACCGGCGTCAGCCGCGCAACCAGAGCGAATTTCCTATGTGTGCGACCAGGGAAATCCGCTCCACACCCCATCCGTCAGGAGCGACGCGGAGTTGAACCCAGATTGCTATCCCGTTACGGCGCTGCCCCACATCAGCCCTCTCTATCGCGACTACGTGTCCGGCAACTGGGAAAAATTGCGCGGGTTCTATCCGGAAACCGCCGCCAACGACGGTCAGTGGATGAAGAATCCTCCGCAAATGGATCCGGCCCGCCGCTACGAAATTGTCGAATTACTGCGACAGCAGAATCGGCAGTTTGGTTCGGGCCCCGAAACACTGTCCAATCTTGATCGCCTTGCTGCCGGAGCAGGCGCC
>JAJZDO010000421.1 GCA_021805955.1 Acidobacteriota bacterium | reverse complement strand
GGAGTGAAGAATCCAGACGATATGCGCCTGGTCATTGCCGCCGTCACCCTCTGGATTCTTCGCTTCGCTCAGAATGACTCCTTCCATTTTGATCACAGTATCTGTAAATCCGCTCTAGAGTAGTTCCACCGACAGGAATGCGCAGCGGGACTGCATGTTTGCGCAGCCTGCCTGTGAAGCAAAGCTATGCCAGGGAATGGTTGAGCGGGGTATAGTAGCGGTGGAACGCGCTCGTGATCGGTAGTTGCATGGGGTTTGAGTTGCCGCCGAATTTGTGCGCGGTGCCGGCACAAACGAAGCAGTCTACTTTCTGTTGAGATGAATTTTTATGCATCTCTGCCTGGGGATGAGGGGAGTCTGATGGCACAACAGCAGCCCGCCCGACGCAAGATGCAACCTGCGAAGTCACCTGTCTCGATTCCGGACAAGCTATATTTTCGCATTGGGGATGTCGCGGAACTGTGCGGATTACCCGCGTATGTACTGCGCTTTTGGGAAACGGAATTTCCGCAATTGAAGCCGCATAAGGGCGGCAGCGGACAGCGTCTGTACCGGAAGCGGGATGTTGAAATTGTTCTCACGATCAAACATTTGTTGTATGACGAGGGATTCACTATCGCGGGCGCTCGGCGGCTTCTTGTCGAGAAGCGTCATACGCCGACCGTTTTGCCGCAGCGGTCCGATGCAGAGGCGCGCCATGAGCCGGGGCAGTCGGGACGAACCCATCCACCTACGACATCTAAGAGCGGGAAACCATCCTCGCTTGTGGCAGCCGCCTCGAAGTCTGTGGATGGTTCTCAGTTCAATGAGCTACGAAACGAAATGCGGGCGCTGCTGACCATCCTTGGCGCTGAGGAGAGCGAGCGCAGTTCCATTCCGGTGGCGAGCCGGCCCAAGAAAAAGGCCCGTGAAAATGCCAACGAGCCCACACTTTTCTAGATTGGGCGACTGGTCCTTGTCGTTTGAGGGGTGTCGACGGTTTCCCAGGCCGTCTACCCCAGAAAACAGATTCTGCGCATTCCTACCAGTTAGGCTCTACTCCAGAATTGTTGCTCGTGCCGCTGGCACCGCAGGGTATGCTTCGTCGTTAAAGGATTGCGGGCAAAAAAAAGGGCCCCTCGTGTGAGGGGCCAATCTGCCTTGGTTCTCTCTTGTGTGAGAGCTTTTATGTCAACCTTATTCGGTCGGGCCTGGCTGCGACGCAGTCCCATTCGAGGAGGACTGCGCGGTACCGGACTGCGCCGCGCCGGTTGTTGAGGCACCAACGTTCGACGCGCTCAAGGTTGACAAACTGTTATGCATCAGTGTGACTTCCACGACGCTGCCACGGCGGGGTGTGCTCGAATCGTTCACGGTGAGCGGAGCATTCCCCAAGCCGATTTGGCGAATCTTATAGAGCGGAATCTGGCGCTGTTCGACCAGATACCGGGTTACCGCTGAAGCCATGTTGTGGGAAGCAGTAATTCCCGCCTGGCCACGCAGTGTTGAATATCCCTGTACATCAATCAGATAGCCGCGTTGACCCTGTACCTGCGTTGCCAGCTGATCCAATGCATCCTTGGAATTCTGTCCCAGAACCGAGTGACCGGTGCGGAAGCGAATCTCCACGGTGGTGATGGTCTGGTATTGATCCAGATTGCTGACGGCCGTTCCGATTGCCGCAGTCTGAGTGCTTGCCTGCTGCGCGGTTTGTTGCGCCTGGTTGGCTGTGTTGCCGGCAGTCGTCGCGTGCTGGTCGGCGACCATGGCCTCATTCTGAGCCTTTGAGATTCCTGCCTGTGCCCGCGAATCTACGTCTTTGATCTGCTGGGCATTCTGGGCGGTGAGCTGATCCAGTTCATTCAGGCGGTCTTTCACCGGATTGAGCTGGCGGTTGACCCACTTTTTGCGAGCCATCGGATTGACACGTCCCCAGAAACCTTCGTGCGGCTTGGTCTCTAAGGGTTGCCCGGTCGCATACGAACTATTTGCCGAGGTTCCCGTCTGGATTTGAGCGTCCGGCGCCGCAGTTGCATTCTGCGCCATCATCGGTAGTGCTGTGCTGGCTGCCAGGATGGCGGTTGCGATTCGCAGGATGTTCTTCGAATTAGACGTTTTCATCACTTTTCCCATATCACATGACGTGGGCCAAAGTGGCCTCCGCTATGTGACAACGCCCATACAAATGCAAGCACAGTGCCAAAGGCGGCGTTCGACTTCAATAATCTTCAAATAATTGATTCTATTGGATAAATTGGCGAAGATGCAGATCGTGGATCGATGGCGATCACGGTAGCGCGCCCGCAATCAGGTAAATCCTGCTCGTTCGATGGCAAAAAATACGTTCGACGCACGAGGCGTCGAGGGTAAAGATCGATCACGAGCGCACGACTGTTCCATGGTTACTATGCGCCAGGTAACCTTCCGGGGATGAGTTTCTTCACCGAAGGGTCGAGCGCGAGATAGCCCTGCCGGATAGGCCGGGGAACGGGTTCCTAGGGTCGAGTCCCTGCGTGCAGGACCTGGATTTGAGGAGCCCGCTGATTCCACATCGGCGAGACATTGTCGAAGATCAACCGGAAATCCTGCGACTTGCCTGGCGCCAATGGAGCAGCGGTGATCGGCTCGATGTCAACGTAGGGCTCACGCGATCGAACCAGGCTGACCGGTATCTGCTCGATCTGCGGGGCCTCTCCAGAGTCGTTCGCAAATAGTACCCGGAGAGTCAGAGAGGTGACCGTCCTGTCCCCCCGATTTTCCAGGGTTCCATCGACATAGGTGAGTTGATCGCCAGCAAAGTTGCTGCCCTGGCTTACCTGGACATTGCCGAAAACGAGGTATTTTGCATAGGGATCGACGCCGGAACCTGGTGTGGCCGATGGAGTTCGGCCCATCCAGAGAACTACCGCCAGCAGGCCGACGACGGCAACCACTGCGACAACCCACGGGAGAAAATTGCGCTCAGGTCTTTCTCCGGCAGAGTTTGTCGAGCCGGGGCCTTCGGCAACGAAGAGTACAGGCGCGCGGCGTGGTGTTGGAGTCTGGGAGGGTCCAGAACCTGAGTCGTTCATGCGCCGATTGTAACGCGGGCTGTCTCCCAGAGAAACAGTTGGCAAACTGCGGGAACGATAAAAAAACAAAAAAATGTTAAAGTCGCGAATCCGATTGGTCGAAAACTACGTCATAAACATAGCGGCCAGGGATTTCCATCTACTAAGCTCTATCCATTTGGAAGGCCCTGCGAACCAGCCGCGGCTGAGAGGAGCACCCATCATGTTGGCCCTCAAGAAGCAAACTCGTAAGCGCCCTGCATATCCGCAAGGAGACGCGATCTATCGTGCAGCCGCACTGGCCGCTGCTCTGATGGTGCTGGCAGCTGCGCCATTTTTCTGAGTTGGATTTGACCGGACCGCACCGACTAGGATCGAGCGAGGAAGAAAGATGCCGCTCGATTTTGTTTCCCGGATTACAGGAAACTCGCGCGGCGCACCGTCCGGCGGAAATCGTCTCCCTGCATCAACACCGTAATGCACATTTGTTGCAGCCGGGACAGCATTAGCTCTCCAATTCGATCGCCTAACGTTTGCTCTCGTGCCGCAGCGTCAATCTCGTTTCTTTGCTGACTGCGTGATACCCCGGAGTCTGTTACAGAGGTCTGCGCTTCTACTAATGCGGATCGCAGATTGGGATAATTTGTCGTGATTATGGTTGTTTTCTTGTCGTTGTAGCGTGTATTGAGAATATGCGCCACAGTGTCCCAGACCCAGTCGGTTTTTTTAACTGCCCCCAGTTCATCGAGAACGAGGACTTCTGCGTCGAATATGGGGCGCAGGATTTCCGCTTCCGTTGCGGCGACCTGGGGGCTGTACGAATTCTGAATTTGCTTCAACAGATCACGATAATCACAGAAAATTCCCGTTGCGCCTCGCTGCTCGACTAACTCCCGCAACACCCCGACGGCAAGATGGGTTTTCCCCACGCCAACCCCGCCGGTGAAGAGCAGCCCCTGGTCGCGGGTTTCCAGCGGATAGCCTTGGGCAAAGCCGCGTGCCTTCATCAAGGCTAAGCTGAGCGATGGGTCGGAATCGCGAAGAATATCGAAGTTCTGGAGTGAGCAATGCGCGTATCGTTTCGGGATTGCAAAGCTTCATC
>JAJZDO010000282.1 GCA_021805955.1 Acidobacteriota bacterium | reverse complement strand
CATCGTCCACCTGGGGCGAAACAAAATAGATTTTGGTGCGGTCCAGCACCTTTCCTGCGGCGTCCGTGATGTTCACCGGCAGGTTCACGCGGACTTCAGAGGCCCGCTCAGCAGGTATATATATGTAGGCTTCCAGATCGGTGTTCATGTCGATCGTAGTCAGGATTGTGGTTGGCGAGACGTAATCCCCAACGTGTACCGGCACATCCCCAACGATACCGTCGAATGGGGCGAATATATGGTAATAAGCCAATTGCTGCTGCGCCGATTTGCGGGCGTTGACTGAAGCTTCATACGTCGCTTTGGAGCTGTTGAATGTCTGCTCGGCTTGCTGGAAAGCCTGTTTGCTGATGATCCCGCCGGCGAAGAGCGTCCTTTGGCGGACAATGTCTTTCTGGTTGTACTCATACAACGCCAGATTCTGCTGCTCGGTCGCCTCCTGCTGGGCAACAACGGCCTGCTGCTGGGTGGGATCGATCTCCATCAAATGCTGGCCCTTGCGCATGCGATCCCCGGAATGAACGAAAATCTGCGTGAGCGTGCCGCTGACCTGGGGTTGGATCGTGGCCGAACGCCGCGATTTGATGGTGGACACATAGCTGTCGCTTACCGGCACCGGCTGCAGGGCCACCGTTTCCACCTGCACCGGCATTGGACCCGGGGCAGCCTGTTTGGCGGGGGCGCGCCCACATGCCGTCGTCAATATACCTAGACATGCCGCTGTGGCCGTCCACTTGAATCTCGTCGTACTCGATTTCAATGCGATGTCCCCACTCATGGTACCGATTGACAAAAAAATTATTTTACGTACTGTTGGCAGACGAAAACATCCACGGCGATACCGGCTGTTGTTAGAACGATAATATGAATACGCAGCGCACGCAGCATTTGTTCTCTTATTCCAGCAAAACCGAAAAACATGCAAAACGCCTGAAGGTTTTTAGGGCGGTAAAGTTGTTATGAACAGGATGCGCCGGGGCGGAATCTGGATGCAACAAATTCCGACGCCGCGACGTTCCGTTGCTTCATCTGGCGGGAATCATTGCTGATGGAGGAAATTTGGGCGACGTGACCCTCCTGCGGTGTTACGCACAATGCTGGCGCAAGATTTTGAAAAAACGGCTGTCGTGGACAAATCGGGCAGCGTGCCGCCTAATTCATTGATTTAATTGACTTAATGGCGCTTCGGAAAGAGAGTATGGCAAAATCACTTGCGCTTTTTTTAAAAATTTAGAACAAGCTGCCAGCCACCTGTTCCGCAACTCCGCCAACTTTTTCTTGAACCATGTCCTCAGTCATAGTTCGGCCGCTGCCCGCGTTCATTTTGAGCAAAACGATAAAGGCCCGGTCGCGCACGCGTCCGATAACCTTTGCGGCGTATGTCATTCCTGCTGTCTTTAAACTGCACATTTCAGCCTCATTGCCGATGGCGCGCAACGGACTTGCTTTCGCGCCACACTCAGCTTTATAGATGGGGAACTCCGTTGCTGTGTCTATCATTTGCACCACATCGATTTGAAGGTCGGAGGTCGAACTTGTACCCTCAGCCTGGAACCTGCAGACTGTCGTTACGGGCGGCCCTTTGTCTACTTTCACCGACTCGGTTGCGGCTGTGCCTAACACGCCTTCTACTGTCGCCTTGTTGATCCACGGACAATGGTCCTGTGCCATCCCAATAACTGGGAGCAGCAATATGAGTCCGGCGGATACCGGGGCCATCCATCGCATTCCCATCGACTTATTGAAGTACGCGCTCATACGCCGTTCGCATTCACAACCGGTCCTCGACCGCCGCATTGCCCAGGGTACGACGGCAGCGTCTTGCCGAAGCGATAGCAGCGGTCACTCCCCCGATCATAGTGGCATATTTTGGCGTACAGCGTAGCCAGGATCGCTCGCTCCGTGAAGCTGATCTCTGTCCGGTTCGGCCATGACCCAGCGTAACGGCCATTACCACGAAAGCTAATTCCACCGAAAATCCTTCGCGAACGACACTCAAGGCCTTCGCCAGCCGCCTGGGACTTTCGCCGACCCTGCCTCCTTCGCGATCAGTGGGTCTACGTGGAGTTCCGCGAGTCGATATGGATCTGCGGAGGAGCGGTCTTATTCCTCGGAACAGCCTGAAAGCTGTTGACTCAATCGGCACAGATATCCCGGCGCAGTTTGCAACTGACCGAAGTTCAGTCTACGGTCTGGCGCAAGCAGGTTGGCAGCTTCCACAAGTGGCTGGCAGACCGCGCGGGCGTTGGCTGCCTGATGCATCTGGTGGACGATGCGACGAGCACGGCGCTGTTCTGGTTGTCGAAGGAAGAGACGAGGTGGCGGCGGCGAACCTGCTGCGTGCGTGGATCGAGCGGCATGGCGTGCCCAAGGCCCTCTACACGGACTGGAAGAACGTGTATGTGCGCGAGGCGACGGAGAGCGAGCGGCTCAAGGGCATCGCGCCGGTCAGCCAGTTCGGGCGGATGTGCGCGCGGCTGGGGATCGGGATCGTCGCGGCCAACTCGCCGCAGGCCAAGGGGCGCGTGGAGCGGGCGCACGGCACGCACCAGGACCGTCTGGTGAAGAAGCTGCGGCTGGCCGAGGTCTGCGACTATGAGCAGGCCAACCGGTATGTCGAGACGAACTATCTGGCAGACCACAACCGGCGCTTCGCGCGGGCCGCATCGGCGGCGGCGAACTTCCATCGCAAGCGGCCCACGAAACGGGACCTGGATGCGATCTTCCAACTCGAACAGGAGCGCGTGGTGAGCCTGGACTGGGTGGTCAGCTAGGTACTGTCAAATCTTTTGTGTAAATGTTCTGGTTGAAGTTTCGTGAATGTTCAGGCGCATTGGTGTGGGAAGCGCGCTTCCCACACCAATGCGAAGCGGTTGAGGGCCTCCTTCCAGCCCTGCACGGCATTCCATTTTCTGGCCAGGTTTCTCAGCGCCAGGTACATCACTTTCAGGGCGGCATCTTCGCTGGGAAATGCGCCGCGCGTCTTGATGGCCTTGCGCAAACTCATGTTCAGGCTCTCGATGGCATTGGTGGTATAGACGATTTTGCGTATCTCCGGCGGAAACTGGAAGAACGGAATCACGCCTTGCCAGTTGCGCCGCCACAGGGCGCTGATCGACGGATATTGGCCGTCCCATTGGGCGGCGAATTTCGCCAGTTGCCGCTCCGCCTCTTCCGCCGTGGCCGCGCGATAGATGGATTTCAAGTCTCGCGCCACACGCTTGCGCTCTTTCCAGCTCACGTAGTTCAAGCTGGCCCGCACCATGTGCACGATGCACAACTGCACCGTCGTTTTCGGATACACCGTCTCGATCGCCTGGGGAAAGCCTTTCAGCCCATCCACGCAGGCGATGAAGATATCTTTCAAGCCGCGGTTCTGCATCTCGGTCAGCACCTGCAGCCAGAACTTCGCGCCCTCGTTGGCCGATGTCCACAGGCCAAGCACCTCTTTCCGGCCTTCCAGGGTGATGCCGATCGCCACATAGACCGCGCGGTTTTCCACCCACCCGTCCGTGCGCATCTTCACCACCAGCGCGTCCAGATAGACGATCGGATACACCGCATCCAGCGGCCGCGTCTGCCACGCTTTGACTTCTTCGATCACCGCATCGGTCACGTTCGAGATCAGCGCCGGCGACACCTCGACGCCATACATTTGCTGCAAGTGTCCCTGGATCTCGCGCGTCGTCATGCCCCGCGCGTACATCGACAGGATCTTGTCGTCGAAGCCTACAAAGCGCGTCTGCCCCTTGCCCACCAGCTTGGGATCGAAGCTGGCCTGCCGATCGCGCGGCACTTCGATCTGGACCTCGCCGAAGTCGCCCTTCAACTGCTTCGCGCTGACTCCGTTGCGGCTGTTGCCGTTGTTATGGCCTTCCGGCGAATGCTTCTCATAGCCCAGATGCGTGGTCAGCTCCGCCTGCAATGCACGTTCGATCACCGCCTTGGTCAACTGCTTCAACAGCCCGTTCTCCCCGATCAAGTCCTCCCGCTTCCGATAATCTCCCAGCAGCTTGTCGATCAACTCCTTGTCCATCTCCATACGATCTCCTCTCCTTCATTAGAAAAGATCGTTTACACAAAATGATGTACACCCTCGTCAGCTATGAAGGCAAGCTGCTGCTACTGGCGCGGCAGAGCCGCTA
>JAJZDO010001094.1 GCA_021805955.1 Acidobacteriota bacterium | reverse complement strand
ATGCACAAGTTATCGATCAGGTGGCGCGCAGCCTGCGCGACGGAGGGCGGCTGATCTACGTCGGTGCCGGTTCCAGCGGCCGCATCGCAGCGTTGGATTCCTCGGAGTGCCCGCCGACTTATTCAACACCGCCAGGACAGGTACAGTACATCATGGCCGGCGGACCGAAGGCGCTTGCCTCGGCGGTGGAAGTGAATGAAGATTCCGAAGAACTTGGCCAACGCGACATCGCCAGGCGCAGGCCCACGCGCAAGGATGTTGTCGTCGGCCTGTCCGCCTCCGGACGCACGCCTTACGTGGTTGCTGCAGTAGCTTATGCCCGAGCGCGCGGCGCGAAAACAGCAGCCGTTACCTGCAATTATGGCACTCCGCTCGCCGCCGCGGCCGACATTGCCATCGTGGCCGAGGTCGGTCCAGAAGTAGTATCCGGCTCTACGCGCATGAAGGCCGGAACGGCGCAGAAGATGGTGCTGAATATGATCACGACAGGCACCATGACGCGTCTCGGCTATGTCTACGAAAATCTGATGGTCAACGTGCACATGCAGAACTCCAAGCTGGTCGAGCGCGGCATTCGAATTCTGATGCAGGCCTGCAAGATTGATCGCGAGACAGCGGTCAATACCATCAAGAGCGCCGGACGCAGCGTACCTGTCGCGCTCGTGATGCTGAAGGCAAAGGTCGATAAACCCGAGGCGGTGCGCCGACTGGCGCGCTCCGACGGCAATGTACGGCGCGCCATCGAAGACGCCGTGCTTGAGCTTTAATTGCACACTGTGTTTTTTGCAACCTTGAGTTTTCACTCTTGCGAACAAAAAATGGCCCTTGCATTGCGCACCAGTTCCTTCGCAAACCAAAACAGAATTCGCTCAGTGACTCGATAGATTCCCCTGCACCGCATTTTTTGTCTCCAGTTACACTGAGGATTCAGGAGCAAGCAATCATCATGGATAAATTCGTGGTCCGCGGCGGAAATCCGCTGGTGGGCAGCATTCGTGTTTCCGGCGCAAAAAACTCAGCACTTCCCTGCATGGCTGCTGCCATTCTGACCGAAGAGGAGGTGATCCTCGAAAACATTCCGCAGGTCCGCGACATTGAAACCGAACAGAAGCTGCTGATGTCGATGGGCGCACAGGTGGAGCTTGGTTATGGGCGGGCGCAACACCGCACGACAATCAGTTGCCGTAATCTCTCGGATCCGGTGGCGAAGTACGAGATTGTCAAGACAATGCGAGCCAGTTCGCTTGTCCTCGGACCTCTGGTTGCACGCTGCGGAATGGCGCGCGTAGCCATGCCAGGAGGGTGTGCCATCGGTGGTCGCCCCATCGACCTGCACCTGAAGGGGCTGGAAAAGATGGGTGCGGCGATTACCCAGGAACATGGATATCTGGAAGCTCGCGCGGAAAGGCTGCGCGGTACGCATTTATTTTTCGACAAGATTACAGTGACTGGTACGGAAGACCTGCTGATGGCCGCCGTGTTGGCAGATGGCGAAACTGTGATGGAGAACTGTGCGTGTGAACCGGAAGTCACAGATTTGGCTGCCATGCTTGTCAGCATGGGCGCACAGATTGAAGGCGCGGGCACACCAATCATCCGGGTGAACGGGGTTGGCAAACTTCACGGAACGCGCCACCGAATCAATCCGGACCGCATTGAGGCGGGAACCTTTCTGATTGCTGGTGCCATCACGCACGGCGACTTGATCGTCACCAACTGCAACCCGGAGCACCTGGGCGCAGTGATCGAAAAACTGCGCGAATCCGGCGCTCGCATCGACCTGCTCTCCGAAGACTCAATCCGCGTGCGCGCGGAGGACAAGATTCGCGCCGTCGATATCTCCACTCGCGAATATCCAGGATTTCCTACTGACATGCAGGCCCAGTTCATGGCCCTTGCTACGCAGGCCGACGGTGTCTCGCGCATCACGGAAAACATCTTTGAGAACCGCTTCATGCACGTGCAGGAACTGGTTCGCATGGGGGCCAATATCGCCGTCGATGGCCGCACCGCGACCGTACAAGGTCCAGAACGCCTATCCGCCGCAGCCGTGATGTGCAGCGACCTGCGCGCTTCTGCTTCACTGGTGCTGGCGGCGCTCGTTGCCGAAGGCGAATCGATCCTGGACCGCGTCTATCACATGGATCGTGGCTATGAACGGATCGAGGAGAAACTGCGCGGCGTCGGAGCGCAGATTCGCAGAATGGGAAATGTCTTCACAAATCGCGCGACAAGCGAATCATAAGTCCAAACATTTCGAGTTCCCATTTAGCTTGCGGGCAGACAAATTATGCGCCTGACGATTCCGTCATTTGTCATGTACTGAACACATTAATTCTTTTGTGTTACTTCGGGGTATACCAAAGATTTATTGCGCTGCGAAGAAAGTAAGTAAAAATCAAGAAGCAGCCGATAACTCTATGGAAGTTTGCATTTTCATGTTTTCTGAGAGAATCCGGGGTCAAGAGAATGGACTGGACAAAAATCCCTGATCTGTTGGCCATCACAGCTCTGGTCGGGGCATTCTATTCCATTCTGCGGCGAGAGCCACTGAATAACATAGAGTTGTCTAACTCTCCCTTTGCTGATTCCCGTCGATGGCTTTATGGGTGGATTCTTATCCTCGTTCACTTCGCCGCCAGCATGGGTGCACAGTCCACCAGCACGGCTGGATTCATTGCTCGTGCGATCACACTGATCTCACTGGTCGCTGCAGCCGTTGAATTCATGCGCGCTTCTGTCCTTAACCGTAATCATGTGTCCTCTCTTTGCATGACTCTGGCAGTTGGTGTGCCACCCTCAATTTATATTTTTCTGCTTCTGCTGCCCAGTGTATCGGGGTGGATGTTTCTGGTTACCGCGCTTTTCATCACGCTCGGACCATTCATGGTGGGGCTGCTTGCTCCGCGTAAACTGCTAGTGGCACCGCGTTATATCGTGATGTTTCTCTATCTTGCGCTCGGTGTTATTCTGCTCCTGGCTGGGCCTCCGCACAGTCAAGACAGTACTCTAGCGCTGAACGCCATTCTCTTCACCGTGTATCTCTGCTGCTGTCTCATCTTCTGGAGCAGTTATCGGGGACGGACCAGCGCGGGCTCCGTGATCACCATCGGCGGATTTCTGGCCTGGGCATTGGTTTTTGTAGTCGGTCCGCTCTTCCAAACAAAATTTCCTGCGATCCACATTGAGGATGAAGTGTGGAATCTTCCCAAGTATGTGGTCGCCGTGGGCATGCTTCTCCTTCTTCTGGAAAGCCAGATCGAGCGGTCACAGTATCTCGCGCATCACGACGACCTGACGACACTTGCCAATCGACGCATGTTTGAGTCCCATATGGCGGAGTGTCTCGCGCGCTGCACACAATCCGGAAAAACCCTGGGACTTTTGCAGATAGACCTCGACCTCTTCAAGCAAGTCAATGATAAACACGGACATCATATCGGCGATCTGCTTCTGCAACAGGTGGCGGAGCGTATGCGTTCACGGATTCGTCGCGGAGATCTACTTGCTCGTACCGGAGGAGATGAGTTCTCCGTGATTTTGACAGGCGCAGATTCGGCACGCGACATTCACGCGGTCGCCGACTCTCTGCTGGAGCTTTTGCATCTTCCGTTTTCGGTCGGCGGCCACACTCTGCGCATCGGAGCAAGCGTAGGCACGGCGATTTACCCGGAAGATGCGCACGATGCCGCCAGCCTTTATATCGCTGCTGATCAGCGCATGTACCAGAGAAAAGAGCTTCGCCGCAGTTTATCCTCATAGCTCACCACATGCTGCTGTGAATCCACGGGAAGCAAGAAGAATGCCCGCTCCATCCAGTGAGAGCGGGCATTCCTTTTCATCCATATTTTCCGTAAAGTGCATCTCAGTTGGAAGCAACCGGTCCACGGCCTGCCGGTCCGGAACGGCCTCGGCGGCGGCGACGGCGATTGTTTGCGCCGGATCCTGGACGGCCCTGGCCAACTCCACCGTTTGCCGACGGAGTTGGAACCCCATCCGCAACGTTGAAGTTCGGCTCGTTTTCCTCATCGAATTCCTCGGCTTCGTCAAAATCCTCGCCGCCTTCAATCAGGATCGTACTTGCATTCGAGCTTGGCTGGCGTTCGTCGAACTCATGACGCGGGGCGCGCGGAGCGGGAGAAGTCGAAG
>JAJZDO010001014.1 GCA_021805955.1 Acidobacteriota bacterium | reverse complement strand
GGCAGTGATTCAGGACGGCCGGTGAACCTCCAAAGCCTTTCTGCCACTCACTGTAAGAAAGCACGACGACAGGATTGCTTCCCGGCGCGCCGTCATCCAGCGGCTCAATCAACCTGCCGATTACGGGTCGAATTCCCAGCGTGGCAAAATAGTCCCCGCTGACAAAGTTTCCTTGGAGCGTTTCCGATCCGTCTCCAATCTGGACTGGACTGAAAAATGGTCCGCTTGCTGCGATACCCGAAAAAACGTTTTCAGAGTTTGCTTCCAGATGGCGAAACATGGGGACGCTGAAGTAATAGGTGTGGTCTCCGTATGTCGAAAGCATTCCGCTAAAACCGCCGGTCGCGCGCAAGGCCACCAGCCGCTCCGGATGCGAGACAGGCAGGCTGTTCAAAAGAACCTGCTGAAACAGCAGGAAGATCGCGGTGTTGGCTCCGACACCAAGGGCAAGCACCAGAACGGCCGTAATGGTGAAGCCGGGGGACTTGCGCAGTTGCCGCAGCGCAAAGCGGAGGTCGCGGAGCAGGTTATCCAGCCAGACCCACAGCCAGACCTCACGGCTGCGCTGCTCAATGAGTGTGGCGTTGCCGAAGGCGCGTCGCGCGGCGTGGAGAGCCTCTTCACGCGGCATCCCTTGCGCCTCCAGCGCTGCGGCCTTTTCTTCGAGATGCTGCTGCAGCTCCTCGGAGAGATCGGCGGTCATTCTGCGACGCCGGAACATTCGCTGGAAAAATGGCATGGGTGGCTCCTCGGCTGCGGAAGTCCTGAGCTCTCGATCAGACGTTGGGTGCGAGCACAAGCGAGATGCCCTGCAGCATCTGTTCAAAACGCAGGCGCTCCTGTTCGAGATGCTTGCGTCCCTGCGACGTTAAGCGATAGGTGCGTACACGCCGGTTGGTGGCGGAGGTTTCCCAGCGCGCGTCCACCAGCCCGGCCTTTAGCATGCGCTGCAGCGCCGGGTACAGGGAGCCTTCTTCCACCTGAAGCAGGTCGTTAGACCGCTGCTGGATGTGCTGCACCAGGGCATAGCCGTGCATGGGCTGCCAATGCAGGAGCTGCAGGACCATCAGCTCTAAGGCACCGGGGAAGAGGTCGCGCGGTTCAGAACGTTTGCGGAGCGATTGGAAGACCATAGGCTGTTTTAAAACAAGCCTAGAGTAAACAGGTGTATAAACGTTCGTCAAGGGTGACGCCGCATCGGCTTAGGGTTTGGCGCCGAAAAATAACAGCCTCACCCGCCGCTTGCTGAAGAGCGGCTGAGTGAGGCTCTTTGCGGGTGAGCCGGAAAACGTTGGTTGCTAGTGAGGGTCGGTGCTGTTTTCGACCTTGCGTGCGCCCTGATCTGTCTTGTGCGCGCCCGCGTGCACGCCCTTCTTTACGCCGTGCGTGGTCTTATGCCAGCCTTTCTCTGTCCCGTGCTTGGTGGCGTTCCAGCCCTTCTCTGTCCCACGCTCGATGCCGTGTCCGGCATTCTGTGCGGCACCCTTCGTGTCATTGCCGGCGTTCCGCATGTCTTGCCCGGCGGTATTCTGCGCGGAGGCCAGCGGCAGCCCGAACGCCATTACTGAGCCAAGAAGCATTCCAGCCAACCATTGATTTTTCATCGTCATATCTCCCGACGAAAAGGATTCGAGATTTCAGCAGGGGGTTGTCTGCCCAAAACCTGAGTCAAGGCTGGCGCGGAGTTGGCGCGAAGCTGAAAACACTCAGTTCGTACAATCTCTCATAATCTTTTGACAACGATTACGAAGAGGGTTATGGTGTTCTGCGACGCGCGGGCAAACGATTACACTGCCTCAAACCTGCCCAAGCGGGGAGATCGGCCACATGAATTCTGCGAAGTACGTTTTGATCGGCTGCAGATGGGGCTTCGTTCTGGTACTGAGCCTGCTTCTTGGGTCGCAGATGCGCCTGCTGGCGCAAATGGATCAGGGAACCATAACGGGCGTTGTCAAGGACAACGCCGGTGCGGTCATTCCAGGTGCCAAAGTCGCGTTGACAAATACAGGGACCGGACTAACACTGCACGCGGTGACGGACAGCAGCGGAATCTATGAATTTTCGCCCATCAAGATCGGCAAATATAGCGTCAGTGCGTCGGCCGACGGCTTCTCCTCAACGCTTCAGGAAAATCTCCGCGTCGACATCCAGGAGCGGCTGAACGTTAACCTGACGCTGAAACCAGGATCCATTTCGCAGACTGTTACGGTCAGCACGGCGCCGCCATTGTTGCAGACCCAGACAGGTTCTGTGGGGCAGGTGATGGAGACGCGCACCATCAACAATATTCCGCTGAATGGCAGAAATGCCATGTATGTGGCACAACTGGCGGCTGGCGTAACGCAGGGCGTGGGCGGCCGTGGAAATGGCACCGGCGATTTTTCGGCAAACGGCCAGCGACCCACCCAAAACAACTACATCCTGGACGGAATTGATAACAATACGGCCGCTCCCGACTTTTTAAACGGCGCCAGCTTCGTCGTGAACCCGCCGCCGGATGCGCTGGCTGAATTCAATGTGCAAACCAGCAACTATAGCGCCGAACTGGGTCACTCAGCAGGCGCCGTAATGAACACAACCGTGAAGTCCGGCACGAACCAGATCCACGGGGATCTGTGGGAGTACTTTCGCAATACCGCGCTGGACGCGAAGAACTTTAATGCGCTGACGATTCCCGCATATCACGAGAACCAGTTTGGAGCGACGCTGGGACTTCCCATCATCAAGAACAAGTTATTCTTCTTTGGATACAACGAAGCCAACAGGATCGTTTTCGGCAATACCTATACGGTATCCATTCCAACGGTCAAGATGCGTTCCGGAGATTTTTCTGAGCTGCTGAATCCCGGGCTGACCTCCGAGGGGCAGGCCATTCACCTGTACGAGCCGGGAAGCGCGGGAACGGTGCCACTGACGTGTAACGGCCAGGCCAACGTGCTGTGCCCGGGCCAGATCGACAAGGCCGCCAGCAACGTTCTGCAGCAGTTTCCAACGCCGAATGTGAATGGCGGCAAATTGTTCAACAACTATACGGTCAACACCAATGCCGTCTCCAACAGCTGGCAGTGGGGCACCCGGCTAGACTGGAACGTCAGCTCCAGAGACCAGATGTTTGCCCGCTTCAGCTATCTGAATGTCCCGGGCAAGTTCCCGCCGCCGCTGGGCACGGTACTGGATGGCGGAACGTATGGCAACACCGGCCAGATCATCAATCGCGGTGAAAACTTCGCCTTCAGCGAAACGCACATCTTCAATCCATCGTTCATCAACGAGCTGCGATTCGGATATAACTACGGCAATTTCGGGTTTGTGCAATCGGCGTTCTACGACACCAACCTGGCCCAGTCGCTGGGCTTGGGCGGAATTCCCGGGGGCGTGCTGGGTGGCGGCCTGCCGCTGCTGACGCTGACGGGTATCAGTCCGTTTGGGCAGCCGGGCTTTTACCCAAATCACAAAAACGAAGATGTCTATCAAATTCTGGACAACGTCACAAAAATCTGGGGAAACCACTCTGTAAAGATGGGACTGAATCTCCAAAGCATTCGCTTTCCGTTCTTTTCTCCGCCCAACGGCCGTGGCACCTACACATTCAACGGTTTCTACACGTCCATCCCCGGCAAATCGTTTACCGGATACGGTCCGGCGGACTTCATGCTGAACGAAATGTCGGCAGCGAGTGTTCCGCAAGAGAGTCATCTCGATTTTTCCCACTGGTATCGCGCGGCCTATGTGCAGGATGACTGGAGAGTGACGCAACGGTTGACCCTGAACCTGGGCGTGCGCTACGACTACTTTCAGCCTTTGAAGGAGATTCGCGGGCAGTTTGCGAATTTCTCCATGCAGTCGAATGGACCGGGAACCGGATCCGGCGTGCTGACCTACACCCAGTCCCAGCACGGGGCCTACCTGGCGCCGCAATTCCTCGGCATCCTGGGAGCCAACAATGTGAAGATTGCCTACACCGGAAAGCAGTCGCTGGTGAACGGCCAGAAGACGAACCTTGCGCCGCGGCTTGGCTTCGCCTATAGCCTGAACGAGAAGACGGTGGTGCACGGCGGCTTCGGCATCTTCTACGGAGGCCTCGAAAATATCGGCGGTAACGAGACACTCCAGAATTACCCCTTCCAGTTCACTTCCAACTTTCCGCGGGCTTCAACCTGC
>JAJZDO010000024.1 GCA_021805955.1 Acidobacteriota bacterium | reverse complement strand
TTGATTTCGGCGTGTGCAACTCAGCTATTGTTTGGTGTCGAGTGGATGCTTTTCGTCCTGATAAAACCGGTTCTGAAGCGCGAGACTGGTCTGGTCCGCTTTTACGGCGCGGATGGCTGCCGCGATGCCGCCCGCCCAGGCTTTCATATCCATTTCGCCGAGCTTAGCGGTGGCGTATTGGGCGAAGCCGGCATAGTGATCCGGGAATTTCGCATACCACCAGATGCCGGTGTACACGCCGGGCGGAAGATGCACCCGATCCTGATCCGCGCCCGACTCCTGGCCGATGCGGTTCATATGCAGCAAATCAGGGCGCGAGACCATCATGAGGGAAGTTTCAGTTTCGCCGGCATGTTCGTCTACCTTGTCTTTTAACGGGGGAGCATCGGGTGCTGGATGTTGCAAGCCGTAGATGTAGACGACATAATCTTTCGGCGAGTCGAGCTGCGACTGCGCGAAGTAGGGCAGAAAGCTTTCATTTCCGCCATGGCCGTTCACAATGACGATTTTCTTACAGCCGTTGCGGGCCATCTCATTGGTCGTTGCCTGCAACAGTTCCATCTGCAGCTTGGCGGAGTAGGATACCGTTCCGGGCTCATGGCGGGCCTCCGCAATCTGACCAAAGTAATAGGGCGGGAAGACGATCGCGTACTCCTGCTTGGCCGCCTGGAGCGATGCATACCGGACATCGATGAGATCCGTGCCCAACGGAAGCTGGGTACCGTGTTTCTCTATGATGCCAAAGGGCAGAATGCAGACCCCTTGCGACTGGTGGATAGCGTGAATAAAGTCCGGCCCGGTGAGCTCCTCCCAATTGGAAGAAAGTGCGGTGGTGTTCGCCGGCTGCGTCGTACTGGTAGGAGCGGACTGGGACCGCCCGTATTCAACAGTCATCAGCACGACCGTGAAAACGCAGATACACGTTAGTGCGCGTTGTAAGGCTCGCATCGGATCTCCATTCTGAAAAGGTCGATGATTTCTATCCGGACAGCACAGCTTCCGCTTCAATCTCGATGCGCCATGCCGGGTTCAGCAGCTTGGCCACCACGATCATCGTAGCAGCAGGGCGGATGGTACCGAAGAACTCCCCGTGGACGCGGCCAATGGCCTCCCAATCCTCGACGTGGGTCAGGTACATACGGGTGCGCACCACGTCTTCCAGCTTGGCTCCGGCCTGTTCGAGTGTCTTTTGGACGATGGTCAGCACATGACGGGTCTGGCCGGCAGCATCGGCATCGTCGGCGCCCACGGGTCCTGTCCCGGACACATGGACTGCGTTTCCGATACGCACGGCGCGTGAAAATCCGATGATGGGCTCGTATGAGGAGGAGCCGGAGATGTTTTGTCGCATTGTGCCACTCCGAAGAAAACCAGGGTAGGCTGAAAATTCGCAGGACTACGGAATCGTCCGCAATCCTGCAATCTTCACGGCTGTGGGGATCGCGTTTTAGAGACCTTTTTTGTCCAACAACAGGATCAGGTCCTTCACTCGGGAGGAGTAGCCCCATTCGTTGTCGTACCAGCTCAGCACCTTCACCATGTTTCCCACCACTTTGGTCAGCGGAGCGTCGACGATGGAAGAGAGCGGATTGCCTTTGAAGTCCATTGAGACCAGTTCGTGCGATTCGACCCCGAGGATGCCCTTGAGCGGCCCTTCAGCAGCCGCTTTCATCGCCGCATTCACGGACTCCACCGTAACCGGCTTCTCCGTCACCACGGTCAGATCGACGACGGAAACCACCGGGGTCGGAACCCGCAATGAGAAGCCGTCCAGCTTGCCCTTCAGTTCCGGCAAAACAAGGTGCAGCGCCTTGGCTGCGCCGGTCGAGGTCGGAATAATGTTCAACGACGCGGCGCGCGCGCGGCGCAGGTCCTTGTGCGGAAAGTCGAGCGTGACCTGGTCGTTGGTAAAGCTATGGATGGTGTTCATGAGGCCGGAAACGATACCGAAATTTTCCAGCAGGACTTTCGCCAGAGGAGCCAGGCAGTTGGTGGTGCAGGAAGCGTTCGAAATCACGTTATGCTTGGCCGGATCGTACTTGTTTTCATTCACGCCCAACACGATGGTGATGTCTTCGTTCGATGCCGGGGCGGAGATGATGACTTTCTTGACTGTCGGCCCCAGGTGCGCCTTTGCTTTGGTGGCATCGGTGAAATGTCCCGTCGATTCGACGACGATTTGGGCTCCTACAGAGTCCCAGGGAAGCTTGGCAGGATCACGTTCCGCAAATACTTTGATCTTTTTCCCGTCCACGCTGATGAAATCGTCACCGTGCCGCACATCGTTCGGCAGATTGCCAAGGACAGAATCGTGCTTGAGCAAATGGGCCAGCGTCTTCGGATCAGTCAGATCGTTGACTGCAACAAAATCAATCTCAGGGTTGCCTAAAGACGCCCGCAGAACATTTCGGCCAATGCGACCAAAACCGTTGATGCCAACCTTTACCGCCATTGTAAATTCCCCTCCTGGTTGTGAATAATGAATAGAAATCGATACATGACCATTGTACGATGCCGAGCGGATCGGCTCCGGTGATGCCGCACACATTTCGTCCGTGAGAATTCGAACAGAGTGCACGGACAAAAGAAGTTATGCCGGATGCACGGATTGAAGCGTCTGACAGCGGGTAAGGCGGATCATACTGTTTCCGTGGAAGTACAAGGAAATTGATCGCCGGTTTGCAGCGTATGCTGCCAATGTGTTACAAGCGCATCATGCGCGATTGGGTGCGCGAAAAACTAATGAGACGTCGCAAGAAGCCGGTGGCCAACAATTCCGAGTCAACCGGAAAGATTGGTCACGAGATTCCGCAGGACCAGCCAACACCATTGCAACCGTCGTATCCTCAATCGCTCGAGCGCGAGGATTCGGCGAAGGTTCAAGCTCGAGCCGACCCCGCCGAACAGGCTCCTGTTGCAGGCGCGATCACGCCTGTGTCTTCCAACGGCGAGGGCGAAAAACGATCTGGTAGGCAGTGGAGAAACCGGCAGGGAAATCGCCCTGAAGGGCAACCAGGAAGCCGGCGCGAGCCGAGACCTGAACCCCAGAGCAACGCCATATCTTCGTTGCCGGAGCAGGGCCCCAACCTGGTGATGGAGACGCAGCCGGAGTCCCTAAGCCAGCCTCCTGCGGAGTTGCAGGCGTCGAAGTCTCCCAAGGGCTATGTGGTGCTGGCGATTGGATTGCCCGGATCCGGCAAAACCACGTGGTTCAAGCGCCGCGGGGTCACGCCTCTGTCCAGCGACATGCTGCGCAGCATTCTGTTCGACGACATCACCGAGCAGCGCTATCAGGGACTGGTGTTTTCGACGCTGCGCTCTTTGTTGCGTGCTCGGTTGATTGCGAAAATGCCGTGGAACTACGTGGACGCTACCAACCTTTCGCCGCATGAGCGGCGGCAGTGGATCAAGATGGCGCGCAGCTTTGGATATGAGGTGCATGCCGTCTTTTTCGACGTGCCTTTCGAGGTTTGCATGGAGCGAAACATGCGCCGCGATTACATGGTGAACGAAGCAGCGATGCGCAGCATGGCAGAACGTCTGCGTCCGCCTTCGTTCAAGGAAGGCTTCCACAAGATCACCGTGGTGCGCGTGAAAAGCAGCCCGGAATCTTCGGCGGAATCTGCCGCTACGTAGACGTAGAGTATGTGAAAGCAATTGACAGGGCCGCAAGAAATTGCGGTCCTGTTCATTTTGGGTGCGCACGGCAGGGCGCACTCACTTGGGGAGTGAAAGTCCTCTACACACCCGGCAAGGGGAAGTGTTAGCGGAGCGGCAAGGGCGTCCGTCGCGAGGCGGAATCTGGAGGAAGCCGCAGGCAAAGCCCTGGCCTGACTCCACCAGACGAACCGCTTCAAGCTTGAACTCGTACGTGTAGACCTACCTCGGTAAACGCTCCATCTTCGCTGCTCCTTCGATATCTTCTCAGATCTCTATTTGGAGTACGTTTTCTGGGGGCAAGGTCATCCAGTTCGGACCAGGGAACCACCGTCTCCATGATGTCGAGAAACTGCTCCCGACGGCTGGGCCGCGCATACTTTTCGAAACTCCTCTGATTCGCAAAGGTTATCTGCCGCATCGTCTTCTCCACCTGACTACCATTTTATGCAAACAGTGCGCGGCTGCCAGACTTGTTCAGAGGTTCCTTAATGCTCGCGCACCG